>CALDSM010000557.1 GCA_937923585.1 uncultured bacterium | reverse complement strand
ACGAGATCTGATCGTGACTGGAGTTCAGACGTGTGCTCTTCCGATCTGTGGACGCATCCGTGGTGGGCGGCTGCGAGGATGAGGAATTTGCGTCGGGAAGCCTGGCACTGTGGCGGCTGTTCATAGAGGGCAGATATGTTATGGCGCTCTCTGAGCACACACTTCGTGAACTGGCCGGTGCGCCGGAACCTGTGCGGCTCCGCCTGAGCGAAATACCGGAGGCGCATTGCATGATGGTGCCGGACAGTCAGGAGGCCGCTGCTTTGGCCGATGCATATCTGGCGCACGGCGTTGTGGGTCCCGGCAGCCATGCAGACGCGCTGCATGTTGCCTTGGCGACCGTGTCGCATGCGGACGTGCTGGTAAGCTGGAATTTCAAACATATTGTGAATTTGCGTAGAATAAGGCTGTTCGATGCGGTCAATCTTGAATCCGACTACCCCGGCATCGAGATTCGGACCCCTTTGGAGATACTGCGTGATGAAGAAGACCTTTGATGCGGTTCAATGGATGCGCCGCCGCCGCGCCGAAATTGACGAGGAAGACCGGGGTTTGTCCTGGGAAGAGAGGCGGCGCAGGACGCACGAAATCGTTCTGTGCGATCCGATCCTGGCACCACTCTGCACACAGGCGAAATCCCCCCCGGAAGAGTTTGTGTGCCGGGTGCGCGAGACAGGCCGTCCCTATGGCCCTCCGGAGAAATGAAGCATGGGCCCGCCCAGCGGCGGTAGATGACGCGTGTCTCAGAATGGAAGTCTGATTGCCCTAAAAATGGTCAATCGGCCAGATGAACGGCGTTCGCTTGGGGAACAGCGCCAGGGCAAACCGGCGGGCATCCCCTTTCATCCGGGGAGCCGTTTCAGCCAGCACATCCTCCGCGTGTGCATATCCCGCAGCCAACCGCACAAACGTCTGTGCGTCCAGCACAATGCGGTTCTTGCCCGCCCCCTGCACAATCCGCAGCCCGGACCCGTCACTCACTACCCGGTAGACAGCGCCCGAAACCGCCAGCGTGCATTCCCCAACAAAGCCCGCCATCCCGCAGGCTTTCATCCGTTCCTTCCACTCCGGAACCATGGCGTTCAAACACGCCTCCAGGCGCGTCAGCGCCATCATGCCTTCCCGGTTCGCAAAATGCCGTGCCTGGTGTATGGAATCAATCCCCTCCAGATGCCGCGCAAAGGGATGATACGGCGGCACGTGAAAGCGCACCTGTCCCACGCCCGCCTCGCGGGCCGTCGCCAGGGCCGCGTGGAGCAGCGCCGCGCAGGAGGCCCGGTCCGTCACGCCCAGTTCCTTGATGTGCAGTTCAGTCGCCGCCGCCTGCGGCATGAAATATGCGCATATCCGTCCCTTCCCATCCGTCAGCGCCTTTGCGCCCGGCCAGTCGCACCAGTAGGGCGTCTTGGGCGCGGTGCTGATGAACTGGCTCCGGTAATGCGCCGCCGTGCGCACCATGGAACAGGACGCTTCCGCCTCGTGCGCGTCATGGATGCGCATCAGCGCGGGAATGTCATCCTTCGTGACGGGTCGCGTCCGAAACGGCGGCGCGGAACCCGTGTCCACCGTCCGCACTTCCACTGTGACGCTGTATTCCGGCAGCAGTGTCGCATACCCAAACCGGTGGTACAGGTTTGGCACGCCGTACAGCAGCGAAAAGGGCGCACCGCTGTCGCGCGTGTAGTCCAGCGCGTCCTGCATGAGCGCCCTGCACACGCCCCGGCCGCGCTGCGCAGGCGGTGTGGACACCCAGCCGATACCCACCGCGCGCAGCCGCGCCCGTCCGATGCGCAGCGTCAGCGGCGTCAGCCGCAGCGCGCCTACCATCTCCGCGTCTTCCAGCGCGATCCGCGTGTGTTCGCGCTTCACGCCCACCCACACCGGCCCCGCGCTTTCGAGCCAGCCGTGGCTGTCCCAGTAGTTGGGCAGTTGTGTCTTGGCCATCAGGTCGTTGGCCGCGCGCAGTTCGCCCTCGCTCTGCACGCCTCTTACCACGAATTCCGCCAATGGTCTTTTCAGTTTCATGCTGCGTTGCTCTCGTCCGTGCCGGTCCGTGTGCCCTTCATCCTTCATTCCACATCCACCGGCTGTCTTGTCCGAATGGACTCTTCTATGGCGCAGATGACTTTCGTCACCATCAGCCCGTCGTGTCCTGTGACCATGGGCGTGCGCCCTTCGCGCACACAGTCCACGAAATGGCGGATGCTCTCCGCGGCAAAGCCGCACTGCTCGCCGTAGATGGACGGCATCACAAACACGTCCGGATAACTGCCCACCGCGTCCGTGTACTTCTCCAGCGCGCGGTTGTGGCTCTGGTCCACATAGAGCGCGCCCGCGTCGCCGACGATCTCGCATTTCACGTCCACGATGTTCGGCATGCTGTTCGGCAGGATCCACGAGTTTTCGATCACCGCCGTCGCGCCGTTGCGGAATTCCAGGAGGGACTGGTAGTAATCCGGCGTGTCAATGCCGCGCCCCTGGAGCAGCCCCCCGCGCGCGACCGCGTACACCCGCGCCACCTCGTCGCCGATAAGCCAGCGCACCGTGTCTATGGCGTGGCTGCCCACGAACCACAGCACCGTCGTCCTGCCCGCCCAGGGCAGCATCTCCGTCGGCACGAAGATGCGGTCGTTGAGCCGGTAGTACACATGGCGCGGCGCGCCGATCTCGCCCTCGCGGACCGCCTCCCAGGCCTTGTACAGCGGCGGGCTCCACCGCGCGTGGAAATCCACCATGAGTGACACGCCGGCCTCTTGCGCCGCGGCCACGATGCGCTCGCACGCCTCCACCGTCATCGCCAGCGGCTTTTCTGCGAGGATGTGCTTGCCCGCCTTTGCCGCCGCCAGCAGCACCTCGTCGTGCGCAAAGTCCGGCGTGACCACCGCCACCGCGTCAATCTCCGGGTCCGCCAGCAGCGCATCGGTCGAGGCATACGCCCTCGTCCCGAACTTGTCCGCCAGTGCCTGTGCCCGCGCCGGGTCCGTGTCGGCCACCCCGTGCAGTTCCGCCCCGGCCATGCCCGCATACGTCCGCGCATGCATCGCGCCCCAGCCGCCCGCCCCAATCAACCCCATCCTGACCGCGTTCATCCCGCAACCGTTCCTTTCCGCGTGGTTTCAGCAGCCCGGTGACGCCGGGTCGCGCTTGACGCCGTCACAAGTTATACCCGAACGGCGGAGGCGCATTCACATGGTCGGGCAATCGCATTAAAGTGCTGTTCCAGCCGCGATACCCGTTTCGGAAGATGTGTGGTCTCGCCAGACCGTGGGTGCGCGGGAACAGGGTGCTTACAGTGTATGAAAGAAACAGCGTACGGTTTTTAGTCCCCCTTGGAAGGGGGATGGTTCGCGGAAGCGAACCGGGGGATGTTGCCCCTTCTCCCGGTAGTGCGCGGAGAGGCCGCATCCCCCGCCCCGCCCGCGGCGGGCCTGCCCCCTTCAAAGGGGGACTTAAGGCATTCCCTTGCGGTACCTTGCGGGTACTTCATGAAATCACGGATGGACCGGGTTCAATGCGTTCGCCCTGATTCACATGGCCGGTTCGCATTCATCTGCGCCGCTCCCCTATTATTACATCCGAACCCCTTTCATCCAACGCTACCGGAAATCCATCATGAACGATTTGAACCTCTCCATGTTTCGCGCCTATGACATCCGCACCGACGCGGCACCCCTGACCGACGCGCTGGCCGCCCGGCTGGCGCGCGCCGAGGCCGTCTATTTCCGCGACACCCTGGGCGCGTCCGGTGTGCTCGTGGCGCACGACGCGCGCAGCACGGGCCCCCGTTACCTGCAGATTGCCGCGGAGGAATACGCCCGTGCCGGACTCAGCGTCACCGCGGTGCCCGGCGTGTGCTCCACGTGCATGTTCTACTTTGCGGCGATGACGCGGCCCGAACTGGCCGCCGTCATGTTCGGCGCGTCGCACAACCCCGCCAACGACACGGGCCAGAAGATCCTTGGCCCCGGTGTGCGGCCGATAGCAGAGCACATCGGCCCGCTCGGCGGGCTGGACCGGATCAAGGAGCTGTACATTGAAGGTGCATCCCTGCCGAGGGCGCAGGGCCGCATTGCCGCATACGACCCCACGGAGGAATACCTCGCGTACAGCATGGACCTTGCCGGCGTGGCGCCCGGTTCGCTGGCCGGGCTTTCCCTCCTGCAGGATTACCTCAACGGCGCGGCGGGCCGCGAGATGATGCTCGCCTTCGCCCGCGCCGGGGCCGACCTGACGCCGCTGCATTTTGCCGCCGACGGACGTTTCCCGCTGGGCGACCCCAATCCGGTGAAGGCGAAGGTCATCCGCGAGGGGCTGGAAACGCTGGCCGCGGCCAGGTTCACCATGGCCAACTTCTTTGACGGCGACGGCGACCGCATTGACTTCTACCGCGGCGACGGTGCCTACCTGTCGTCCAGCTTCGCCTATGCCGCGATCCTGCCGGAGATCAGGAGGCACTTCCCCGGTGCCGGCATGGGCGTCTACGCCGACCTCAAGAGCAACCCGCTCGCGCTCATGGAAATGGCCCGTTGCGGCGTGTCCGTGTCGGTCATCCGCAACGGTCACTCGCAGATCAAGAACGCCCTGTTCGAGAACGCCGCCCAGTTCGGCACAGTCGAGGAGTCGGCCCACTTCTACGAGGCGTTCACGCACGACGGGCGGCGCTACTGCACGGAGAACACGCTTTACATCGCGCTGCTTGCCGCGCGGACGTGGAAAGAAAACCCGGAACGCTTCGACCGCATGTTCGACTTGCAGGCGCGCACCGCGCGCGAGCGCGAATGGGGCTACAAGTTTTCCGACGACGCGCAGCGGACCGCCGCGCTCGACGCCGTGCAGGCCCATTTCGAGGCGAAGGGCGCGGCCGCACTCAGCCGCATGCCGAACGGTTACGATTTGGAGGCGACCATGATGCGCCGCGGCCTGCCCTTCAGCATCGAGGCCGACACCGCCACGGCGCCCGACTGGCTCCAGGTGTGCCAGCGCGTCTCGCAGAGCGAAAACGGCCTCGCCCGTTGGGAGGTGGTGGCCGCCGAGCCGGACATCGCCGCCGAAGCCAAGCGCGACATCAGCGCCATCGTGCAGCATTTTGGCGCCGGCGAAGAGTACCAGGGCTGATGCAATGTGGGTCAGGCGCCCTCGCCTGACGGTTCGGGGTCTCGGTTGCACGCCGACAGCCGAGGGCGGCTGTCCCACATGAGCGCAGTGAACAAACGTGTTGTACTGTAACAGTTGAGAACGGGCCTCTTAAGTCCCCCTTTGAAGGGGGATTTAGGGGGATGTTGCGCCGGGTTAACAATCCCAACCATGCGCTCGTCCAGTGTTGAACCGCCGGAGAGGCAACCATGAACTTTCACCTCATGCTGAGAACCGCCGTACTCATCCTCCTTTGCATCTCCACCGCCGCCCCCGCCGCCGCCGACCTCGCCGCACAGTTCGCCTCCCCGCCTGCGTCGGCGAAGCCATGGGTGTACTGGTTCTGGATTGACGGCAACATCACCCGCGAGGGCATTACCGCCGACCTGGAGGCCATGGCGCGCGTCGGGATCGGCGGCGTGCTGATCATGGAAGTGGCGCAGGGCACGCCCACGGGCACGGTTGCCTTCGCCGGCCCGCAGTGGCGCGATCTGTTCAAACACGCCGTTACCGAGGCGGACCGTCTCGGTCTGGAAGTGAACATGAACAACGACGCCGGCTGGTGCGGCAGCGGCGGTCCGTGGAACACGCCCGAACATGCCATGCAGAAAGTGGTGTGGACCGAGACGGCAATTGAAGGCCCGCGGGCCTTTTCCGGCGTGCTGCCGCAGCCGCAGGCCGTGGAAGGCTACTACCGCGACATCGCCGTGCTGGCCTTCCCCGTTCCCGACGGCGAGGTCGAGAAGAGAACGGCGGAACAGCCCGCCATTGGTGTCAGCACAGAGGTGCACGAGCTGGTCAAAACAGCATCCGACGGCGGCACGCCGTCCGCGCAGATCATTCTGCCCAAACCCACGCAGGAGAAGGCGCAATGGGTTCGTGCGGAGTTCGCCCAGCCCGTCGAGGTGCGCACGGCGACGCTGCGGCTCGCGCCCGGGCAGGGCCGTGTCCACGCGCGCATCCAGGTCCCGAAGGAGGGCGGAGAATTCAGCACGATCAAGGAGTTCGATTTTACCCCGGCCAACGCATCGGTCAGTTTCCCCGCGGTCACCGCCAGCCGCTGGCGCTTCGAGATGACCTATGCCGATTCACGCGCCGACGTGGTGGTGATCAGCGAACTGAAGCTCGGCCCGGAGTTCCGCATCGAGAACGCGGACGGCAAGTCGGGCCGGGTCTGGCAGTATTGCGGCCTGCCCACGCGCGACGCGGGTCTGCCCCCGCAGTTTGCCGTGGACCGCGACAAGGTCATCAACCTGAGCGACAAGATGGACGCGTCGGGAACGCTCGCGTGGGACGTGCCCCCGGGCAATTGGACCGTGGTCCGTTTCGGCCACACGCCCACAGGCGCGAAGAACGCGCCGTCGCCCGCATCGGGCATGGGGCTCGAATGCGACAAGCTGAGCAAAGAGGCCGTCGAGGCGCACTTCGACGGGTTCATGAAGAAACTAATTGAGGACTGCGGCCCGCTCGCGGGCAAGGATGGCGCGGGCCTCACCATGACCCACATAGACAGTTGGGAGGTCGGATCGCAGAACTGGACCCCCAAGTTCCGCGAGGACTTTCTCCAGCGACGCGGCTATGATCCGCTGCCGCTGCTGCCCGTCCTCACGGGCCGCGCCGTCACCAACGCCGAAGTGTCCGAGCGCTTCCTCTGGGACCTGCGCCAGACCATTGGCGACCTCGTGGCCGACAACTACGCGGGCGGACTGCGCGAACTGAGCAACCGCAACGGCATCAAGCTCTCCATCGAGGCCTACGGCGACTGCGTGTTCGACAACCTCGTCTACGCGGGCCGCGCTGATGTGCCCATGAGCGAGTTCTGGATGGGCGGCGGCGCCATGCAGCTGGGCAAGGCCATGTCCTCCGCCGCGCACACCTACGGCCATCCCATCACCGCCGCCGAAAGCTTCACCGCCGCCGAGCCCGACGGGCGCTGGAAGCAGCACCCCTGGTCCATCAAGGTGCTCGGCGACCAGGCCTTTTGCGAGGGCGTCAACCGTTTCGTCTTCCACCGCTACGCCATGCAGCCCTGGCTCGACCGTGCGCCTGGCATGACCATGGGTCCCTGGGGCCTGCACTACGAGCGCACGGAAACGTGGTGGGAAATGAGCGGGCCGTGGCACGCGTACCTCGCCCGCTGCCAGTTCCTGCTCCAGCAGGGGCGCTTTGCGGCCGACGCGGCCTACTGCATCGGCGAGGGCGCGCCCAACGACGCCACGCCGCGTAACAACCTCAACCCGCCGCTGCCCGCAGGCTACGACTTTGATTCGGCCACGGCCGAGATCGTGATGCAGATGGAGGTGCGCGACGGGCAATTGGCGCTGCCCGGCGGCATGGTCTACAGAGTGCTCGTGCTGCCCGCCAGCGACCGCATGACGCCCGGCCTGCTGCGCAAGGTGAAGGCGCTGGTGGATGCGGGTGCCACCGTCGTCGGCACCCCGCCGGACCGCTCGCCCAGTCTCGCCGGGTATCCCGGCTGTGACGACGAGGTCCGCAGTCTCGCCGCCGAACTCTGGAACACGGACCCAGACAGGAAGCACGCGCTGGCCAACGTGCCGCTCGAAAAGGTGTTCGCCAGCATGGGCCTCCGGCCCGACTTCGCCAGCAGGCCGCGGCTGCGCCACATCCACCGCATCCTCGACGGGGCCGACGTATATTTCGTTGCCAATCCGCAGCCTTGGGCCGTGGACACCGTATGCGCGTTTCGCGTGACGGGCAGGCAGCCCGAACTCTGGCATCCGGACAGCGGCGCGATGGAGAGCACCGCCGTGTATGAGGAGAAGAACGGCGTCACGAGCCTGCCGATCCGTCTCGATCCGAACGGTTCGGTGTTTGTCGTCTTCCGCAATGCGCCCGCACAGGAGCCCATCCGGTCCGCAATCCGAGAGGGGGCGGAGTTCCTGCCCGGTGCGGACCTGATGCCGAAGATCACCGTGGACAGGGCGGTTTATGGGGTGCCGGAAGACCCGGCGCTGACCCGCGACGTGCGCGCCGAGGTGCAGCAGATGATGGACGACGGCGCGCGCCAGATCAAGGTCGTCCATATGGCGCAGGGCGGCGATCCCGCCTATCTGAAGGTCAAGACGCTCACCGTCGAATACACGGCGGGTGACCAGCACATCACTGTCAGCGGCAGGGACAATGAGACAATCGAACTGCCCGACTATGCGCCCAAAGTGGAGATCACCAAAGCGCGCTACGGCGTGCTGGCCGACCCCGCCGCCACGCGCGACGTGCGCGCCAAGGCCCAGCACCTCGTTGACATGGGGATCTACAATTTCCAGGTGATGCGCATGGCCGAGGGAGACGACCCGGCACAGGGCGTCGTGAAGACACTGGAATTGGAATACACCATCGAAGGCAGGCCCGCCACGGCCACGGGCACGGATTCCGAGTTCATCACGCTGGCCACACCGCCGGTGGTGGAGAAGGAACCCGTCGGGCAGGTGTGGCGCGACGGAAACGGCGCGCTCATGCTCGAAGCCTGGCAGGCGGGGGTGTACCATCTGAAGACCGCCTCGGGCAAAACGCTGAATTGCAGTGTCGCCCCGCTGGGCGGGCTGTTTGAGATTACCGGCCCCTGGGAGGTCGCATTCGCCCCCGGCATGGACGCCCCGGCAAAGACCACCTTCGAAAACCTCCAGTCCTGGAGCGAAAACGCGGACACGTCCATCCGGCATTTCTCCGGGTCTGCAACCTACACCAAGACCTTCACGCTGCCCGCGGAAATGTCCGGCGAGGACGTGCGGCGCTACCTGGACCTGGGCGACGTGCAGGTCATGGCCCGCGTCCGGCTCAACGGCAAAGACCTCGGCATTCTTTGGAAACCGCCCTTCCGTGTGGACATCACGGACGCGGTGAAGGACGGCGACAATCTCCTGGAAGTCGAGATCGGAAGAGCACACGTCTGAACTCCAGTCACGATCAGATCTCGTA
>CALDSM010000556.1 GCA_937923585.1 uncultured bacterium | reverse complement strand
GGTGCGTTTGCCGACCATTTCCTCCAGATACCACCGGTGTTCGTCGCGCTCCCTCTCGTTCCTCTTGCGTTCGGTGATGTCGCGGGCGATAACGGACACGCCGGTCACCTTCCCCTGCACGTCCCTGATGGGGGAAACGGTCAGGGAGACATGGATGGGAACGCCCGCCTTCGTGACGCGGACCGTTTCAAAACCGTCCATGCACCGTTCCAAGGCGGTGCTTTCGCGGATCATTTCAGTTTCATGGGCGCGGTCGGAGGGGACGATGATGGAGATGGGCCGGCCGACCGCCTCTTCGGCGGAGTATCCGTACATGCGCTCGGCTCCGGCGTTCCAGGACAGAATGAGGTTGTCGGGGGACTTGCTGATGACGGCGTCGTGTGAGCTGTTGACAATGGACGCCAGCCACAGTTGGGTTTTGGCCATGTTATAGAAGGCAGTCATGTCGGTGACGACGATGCACAGCGCGGGCACGCCCGCCACCTCGTAAGCGCCTGCGGAAAGTTTGACCGGCATGGTCGTACTGTCCGCCTGCACGAGGTCGGCGTTCATGACACCGCCCTCTTTGGAGGGATCCTGCAGAAAGGCGCGCAGTGCGCGCAGGGCTCCCTTGACCATGAACTGCCCGACATTGCGGCCAAGAACGTCCTCGACGGGCAACTTCACGAATTTGGAGAAACGGGTGTTGCAGGCGAGGATGCCGCCGTCCGTGCCGATGGTCACGACGCCCTCGTTCATGACCTCGACCAGGACGCGGTAGGCGTAATCCACCCCCTCCAGGGCGAAAACCCGTTCGCCTTCGGGCCCGGAGACGATGAGCGCGTCCACGCCGCCGGTCTGAATGGCCTGGATGGTGTCTTCGGCCTCCTCGAGGCGCGCGCGCAGTTCCTCATTCTCGCGCAGCAGGTCTTGCTTGGTCTTTCCGGGGTCGGGCTTTTTTTCAGATCTTGCCATGCTGCGTCTTCCGCTGCGCTGCGGGCACCCTACGGGCCAAGCTGCCGGCGCCCCCGGTCATTTCTTGGGAACCAAATCAAGGCCGAGGAGCACTCGTTCCGTGTTGGAAAGGTCCCCCACAAAACGTCGCAGGGGCGGCGGCAGTTTCTTCACGAGCGTCGGCGCCGCAATGATCTGTTCGCCTTTCGCCAGGGACGGCTGCTTGTACACGTCTATGATCTGAAGGTCAAAGCGGCCCTCCAGGTACTCGCCGCATATGGCCCTCATGTTTTCAATGGCGCGCACGGAGTTGGGGGTCATGCCGGTGACGTACAGCCGCAGCACGTACTTTTCGTCGGGGGTCTTTTCCCAGTCCAGGGTTGCGCGTGCTTTCGCCCTTTCTTGCGCGGGTCTTTCCGCTTTCTTCCCGCGATCCGGTTCCATCTATTTGTCCTCCGGCTGGCGGGGGCGCAGTTGCAGGCCGACGAGCACCTTTTGCGTGTCGGACAGGTGGCCGATGATCTTCCGCACCGGTTCCGGGAACTTGCGGACCAGGGTCGGCACGGCGACAATCTGGTCTCCCTTTGCCAGTTGGGGGCTTTTCAGGAGGTCAATCACCTCGATGTGGTAAATGCCCGGCAGGTGCTCCTCGCAGATGGCCTTGAGGTTGGCAAAAGCGGCCAGTGATTTGGCGGTTTGTCCGGCCACGTAGAGGCGCAGTTCCCACGGCGCGTCTTTCCTCGCCGTCCGCTTGGCCGGAGCCTTTGCGGCTGTTTTCGTTGCGCGTGATGTGACGACCGCCGCCGCTTCCTTCCGGTTTCCGTTCCCGCCGTCCTTGTTCATGCTGCGCCTCTCTTCACCGGTTTGGGCGGACCTGCCTGCGCCGTGCGGGACTGAACCATTCGCCCACGTTCGGCCTGTTCGTGTTGTTCGCGCAGCCGGTCCTGCTGAATCTCCAGTTCCAACGCCTGGGCCTCGGCGTCGAATTCGGCCTGCAGTGCCTTGAGCCGGGCCTGCAGGGCGGTTCGCTTGTGGGCCAGACTGCGGCGCTTGGCCTCGCCGGCCTGTTCCCGGACTGCGGCGCCGGATGCTTCCAGCGCCTGCTGGGCAAGGCGGGCCGAGCCTGTGACCACGCCGTCGGGCCCGATGGCGACGTCCATCAGTTTGGCGCCGTGGTCCGTGAGGACAAATTCCCGGATTTGATTGGAGTGGGCCATGCCGCGCGATTTAAGGATATAGAGGCCGCGGTTACGCTCTCCCGCCTGCTCGATGTTGCGCAGCAGCAGCCAGGTGTCTATGAGCGAGGAAATGCCCACTTCCGTGCTGCCCGACGCGGAATCCTCGGAAGTGAGGCTGGTGAACACGGCGGTGATTTGGCGCGCTTTCAGGAAGTCCACGATGCGCAGGAGCATGGCCTTGGCTTCGCCCGGCGTGCCGATTGCCTCAAAGTCCGTGATGGGGTCCATAATCACGTTTCGGGGTTCGAAGCGTTCAATTTCCTTGTGCATGGTCAAGAGGTGCATTTCGAGGCCGAGCATCGTCGGGCGGGAGGCGCTCACATTCAGCAGCCCCTTGTCCATCCACTGCTTCAGGTCAATGCCGATGGAGGACATGTTGCGGATGATCTGGCTTTCCGACTCCTCGAACGCGAAGTAGGCGCAACGCTCGCCGCGGCGGCAGGCGGCATCGACGAAATGAGCGACCGCGCTCGTTTTACCCGAGCCCGCCGTGCCGGAAATGAGGATCGTACTGCCGCGGAAATAGCCGTTGCCGCCGAGCATGGTGTCGAGTCCGGGAATGCCGGACGAAATCCGCTCGGTCGTCGCGCGGTGCTCAAGGCAAAGCCCCGTGACCGGCAGGACAGAGAAGCCCTGCTTGTCTATGAGGAAGGGGTATTCGTTCGTTCCGTGGGCCGTGCCGCGATACTTCACCACGCGCAGGCGGCGCGTGGCCATCTGGTCGGTCACGCGATGGTCAAGCATGATCACGCAGTCAGAGACGTATTCTTCGAGCCCCTGTCGGGTGAGCGTTTCGATGCCGCGTTCGGCGGTGATGACGGCGGTGAGGCCCCGGTCCTTAAGCCAGCGGAAAAGTCGGCGCAGTTCGCCGCGCAAGACGAAGTCATCGGACAGGCCGGCAAAGAGCGCCTCGATGGTGTCCAGGACCACGCGTTTTGCGCCGACGCTCTCCACGGCGTAGGCAATGCGGACGAACAGCCCTTCGAGGTCGTACTCGCCCGTCTCCAGAATCTCGCCGCGCTCCACATGCACGTAGTCTACGGACAGTTTCTTCTGCTTGATGAGCTTGTTTACATCGAAACCGAGCGACTCTACGTTCTTGGCCAATTCCGCTGCGGTTTCCTCGAAGGCGATGAACACGCCCGGCTCGTTGTACATTGTGGCACCATGGACAAGGAACTCCATGGCGAAGAGCGTCTTTCCGCTGCCCGCGCCGCCGCAAACCAGGGTCGGCCGACCCTGCGGCAGGCCACCCTGCGTGATTTCATCCAGGCCGGCGATGCCCGTGGGGCATTTGGCCAAACCGACAGGAGTTGCCTTTCTTAACGGGGCTTTCCTCTGCGTCTCAGCCATTCCGCACAAGCCTCCACACCGGCTGTCCGCAGGCTTTGACCGCCCGCGCAACACGGTTCTTGCGCGGCCCTGCTCAAAATAATGTAAGTAATGCTAACAAGATTATGACATATTGTCAAACAGTATTTCCCGACAATTCACGATTTCCCCCTTTTCGAGCTTGCAGGAGACCGCACCATAGAAGCGCATGGCTGCGGAGGCCGGGGAAGGCTGTATTTCCATGCAACTGGGGGATGGGTTTCCATAGGTATGGGGGCTGGCGGTTGTGATGAGGGTCCATGATATGATTTGCGCAAACGCCTGTACGGGCCTTGGAGATGCGATTATGAACAAAGCGTCGGCGGTGGGCTTCGCGGCTGGCATGGTCTTTCTGGTGCTGGTTTTGGCGTTTCTGGGGCTCGGCAAAGCAGAAAGAAAGACACAGACTACGGGAAAGCCCGCTCCGGCAGCGGGGGAAGAAAGTACGGGCGCCCATGAGGAGTCGGTCGAAACGGACGGCGGCGCGAAGCCCGCGGAGAGGAAGCTGTCCAACCTCAAGCCTGCGCTCCCGGAACCGTTGCGTGTTCCGGGACCGGAGGGAAGCGCTTTGAGAATGGTGCGAACCGCTACACCGGGCGGCTATCGGGCCGGACAGGCACTGGACGTGATCGTCAGCCTGGATTCGGGCAGCAAGGACAAACTGACCGCATTGGCACTGGTGGAGCGGCTGCCGAAGGGGTGGACTTTCGTAGAGATTTCGGGCGGCGCAAGACCGGTCATCGTGCCTTCCAAGGGCGCATCGGGGGAATTGACCTTTGTTTGGGTGCAAGTGCCGACCTTTCCATGCACGGTGTCCTACAGAATCGTCGCCGGTGCGGATGTGGCGGGGCCGCAGGAGTTGCAGGGGCAGGGGGTGTACCGGCAGTCAGGGCCCGAACGGAGGACGGACATGATTAGGACGACGGTGGCGCCTGCGCCGTAGGGTTTAGGGTCTTGCGCCTAGGGTTTGGAAGACAGCGGGGGCGGCGGGCTGTAGGAACGAGACCAGGTCAACGGCGCTTTCGAAAGTGTCCGGATCTGCGGACGCCGGGTCTAGGGGCAGGGCGGGGATGGTGCAGTCTCTCAGTGTGACCGCGCCGGCGGAAGTGCGGACGGTCGCTTTGCACAGGGGGTTCTCCGGGGCGAGGGTCATTGCGGCCCAGGCGGCCAGCGTGGGGGAAAGGTCCCATCCGGCGGTCTCGTTGACGATTCGGAACCGCAGCATCGTGTCCAGTTCGCGCTGCCAGGTCTGCCAGAGAGGCTCGGGCGGGCGTTTGGCCCGTGCGGCCACCTCGAGCGCGCCGTCCACGGCGAGATAGTACGCCAGTTCGTTGGACACGGAACTGGTGTCCCGAAACAGAACCGGATCAAAGCCTGGGGACGGACCGCCGCTGGCTGGCAGTGACCAACGGCGCAACTCCCGCATTGCGGGAAGCACAAGGTCGCTGTAGTACAAAGGTGCGTCGGCCGCCACCGACGCCGGGGGGCTGTGGCGCAGCACTTGGACGACGGCAAGCACGATCCAAGCCGCGCTGGCGGGGTTGCGGACAAAGGTGGGCAGTACGGGCGTGCCGTCCGTGCGCAGGAGTTCGGGCAGCACGGCGGAAACCTTGGCGGTGTTTTCCGCCGCGGACAGGGGGGCGTGGAAGAATTGCAGTTGACGCCCGGCCTGATCGGGGTAGCCGGAGCACTGCCATGCGAGGGCGGTCCACGCGGCAAGTTCCGGCCATGTTGCCGATACGGGCGGCTGGTGGGCTGGCGCGCCCACCGCAGCACCGCTGTTGGAGTCCAATGCGGCGAAGAGAACCCTCAAGTCACGCAACGCTCGTCCGCGTGCTTCCGGCGCGTCGCCGATACGGGGCATGGCCGGTGACAGCAGTGCGGCGTATTCGGCCTGTGTCTCAGATTGCAGCGCGTCGAATCCCAATTGCACCGCGGCGTCGAGCGACTGGTCCGCCTCGGCACGGTTCTTTCCAAAAGCGATGAAGACCTCCGCACGGTTGGGAGACGGGCCCGATGCCGGGTTGATGCCGACGATGGCCGCCGCCTGGCCCATGGCGGATTGCGCCGCGCGCGCACGGGTTTCGCCGCCGCGGAATTCGCAGGTGGTCTCGCGCGCTGAAAAGGCGGCGGCGCACCATGCGCCGTCCGGAAACGATTCCCATTCGGCCGGCGCTGCGCGGTTCTTTTGGAGACGCCGGGCGTGGTCCCAGTCCTGACGGCCCGCATGGGCGGGGCGAAACTGGTACAGCCGCGCGCGCTGCGGGTCGAAGAAGGAGGCAAAGCCGCAACCGGCGCGCGGCAGGGCGACGGGCAGCGCGAGCGGCAGGCGGTCGGAAGGGACCGGGGCAAACGGCTGAAACCATGCGACCTTGCGTACGGGCTCGTCCGTGTCCCATTGGATGCGCACGGCGAGGACGGCGCGCTTGGGGGAGACTATGAAGGTCTGCGTGACGGCGGCCTTCATGTTCACGGCGGAAGACACTACTTCAAGTGTGGCGGAGTCCGGGGAGGAAGGGCCCGACGTCTCTGTCTTCCAGAACGGTTGGGAGAGCCATTGCATTTGCTGGCCGAGGTCCATGCCCCACTGGCAGCCGGAAGGCGCGGCGCTGTCGGAGGGGGGCGGGGGGAGTTGGTTGTATCCGCCGGAATGGGGCCATAGCAGGGTGTCAATGCGGCCTGTTGAATCCACGCCCGCCACGATGCCGGCGAAGCCAAGGACGTGTGCCGGGCGTGGGGGGCCGTAGGCGTCCACCCAGGGATTTGCGACGGCTGAGGTGGTGAGTGAGAGCATGGTGAGGCAAGCCAGCATCAGGCGGGGGGGACCGGTGTGACCCACGGGACGAATAGAGAGTCGGCCGCATGGGCAATACTGTACGCCTGGGCTTGCGGCGCTCATTGGGCTGGCTCCGGGGTCCGGACACCGGTCAGGACGCCCTGGCACACGAGATCATCGGCGGACCATTTCCCGGCCAGATGCAGCGTGCCGCAGTGGGACAGTGCGTTCATGACGGGGATGAAGGCATCCTCAAGGTCCTTTGGATTCGTCTCGGGAAGCAGTTCGCGGGTTGCGGCCCACGCGGCGACCTCTTTGACGGCCGCTGCGGCGCGTTGCCAGTCCAGGGAGACAACCAAATCGTCCTCAATATCCGAAGACAGGCCATGGGGTGTTGCCGCAAGCATGGCCGCCAGGGATTCCCGGCTGGCGAGATACTGGATGCCGTTTTGTTGGAATCCATAGAGGGAGAACTGGTCGCCGAAGATGGGGAACATCCAGCCGGCACAGCCGTTCCACGCATAGGGGAACAGTCTGTTGGGGGACTGGGCCGCGGGTAGCAGCGCGGCAAAGGTCTCTTTCATGGAAGAGGCGAAGGCGAGTTGGGGCAGGGGCACGCCGGACGCGGCGGACACCCCGTAGAGCGCGAAGGACATGGGGACAT
>CALDSM010000555.1 GCA_937923585.1 uncultured bacterium | reverse complement strand
CGACCGAGGGCGTCCCGGCCGCCGCCGAAGGCTGCGCACCGTCTGCCGGCGCCGCCTGCGCCAGCGCGGGTGCGGCCGCCAGCAACATGGCCGCGACACAACCCAGCATGATGTTCCTTATGTCACGCGTACTCATTCTCATCCTCCCGCGGTCCCGGGCTCGGTGCCTTTCAGGCATCCGCCCGGTGTCAGCCGCCGTTATTTTGACAAGGTAAAGGTCCGCGCATAGCGCTCCGAGTATATCTCCACGGAATTGTTGTCCGGATCTATCTTCTGCAGCACGTACTTCTCGAACTGGGCGTTCTCGTTGTACCAGCCTGTGGTGCTCTGCGTGCGCAGTCTCGCGCGCAGGCGGCCGTTCACGTTCTGAATGTCCAGCAGCGTGATGTTCAGGTCCTCCACACGGACCTCCTGATTCGTGTTCTGTTTCTGCTGGCCAGAATAATACCAGAACGGATTGTGGTTATACAGCATTGCGTAACTTCCCGGAACGTCCATCGCCGGACGGGGCGGCGGGTCGCCCGGAATCTCTATGCCCTGCATCTCCGAGGGGTCGGTCGGAAACTCGGTCATGGGAGAGGGCAGCGGTGGCCACTGGGGGGGAGGCGGCGGATAGACCACCCCGTAGACCCGGTATGCAAAGATGCCGATCATGACAAACAGCACGATCAGTTCCTTGCTGTACCAAAGCCAGTTGCCTGCCTTTATGAAATGGTCTCTCAATGCTGCCTTTCAGCGGCCCTCGGCCGTTCCTTTCCGTGTTGTCAGTGGATGTACAGAATGTTGTTCTTGAACCACTTCCAGGCCTTGCCCACCGCGCCGGGCTCCGCAATCTCGGGCGCGGGCGGACGCGGCGGAAGCACAGTTCCCGGAGCCGCGCCGGGGGCCGCGGGGCCGCCGGCAACGCCCTGGCCGCCCTCGCTCTTCTGAACGAACGCCCTGCGGTACTGCGCCTGGCTCAGAAGCATGGAAACCTGCAGCTGAGGCTCCACATTGTACGCAACGTAGGGATAGGTGACCTTGAGCGCGTCAACCGTGAAGTACCGGTCTCCGGTGCGCAGGTCGTCCATCATCTTCACGAAATCCTTCGTGCCGATGGTGAACTGCAGGCCCACGGTCTGCGCAACCAGCATTAAGCCGTACTCCTCGCAATAGCGCGGGGGCCACAGGCGCAACTGGGTCAATTGCGGCACGTTGTGCTTCATGAGCAGGCGGCACGCGGACAGTCCGAAGGCCAGCTTGTCCAGATTAAGGTTGACCTCGGTGTCCGTCACGTCCCGGCCCTGCCATTCCGAGTCCGAGGCGGCACCCACCGCGGCGCGGAGATCCTGCGGGTACGTGTCATACCGGCCGTACTTCTTGTACAGTTCCGTGTAGAAATCCTGGGTCATCTTGTTGGCGGTGTCGCTGTACCAGAACTTGACCATGCGGGCCGAGTCCTGCGCCGGCTTCTCATGATTGAACCACTCGCCGTAGTTGAAGTATCCGGCGCGCTCCTCCCGGGCAGCGCGCCACGGCTGCAGCTTGTCCTGCCAGGCCGACATGAGCAGCTCGGGCTTGTACCCTTGGAAAGTGTCCTTGAGCTGGTTGAACGTCTCGTCGAGGGACGCGCGCAGCATCTCGTCCTTCTTGTACGTGTCAAACTGCGGCTGTATGTACATGACATAACCGAAACCCAGCGCCCCGAAGACGGCGACGAGCACAACGGCGCCTATGATGCGTCCCTGGTTCTTCATGCCGGTCCGCCCCCACCGCTGTTGCCGCCCGGGGCGGAGACCGCCGCCGGATTGGGTGCCGAAGGCTGGGCCGCCGGTACCGGTGCGGGTGCCGAAGCCGGGGCGGAAGCCTCCTCCGGCTTCTTGCCGCTGCCCGGTTCCACGCGGTTCTTGGTGCGACGGAACTTCACCTCCACGGTAAACGAGAAGATGCCCTGCGCCGCCTGCGCTGTCGGCTGGAAATTGGAACCCGCGGAGCGGCCACCCGGAACGCCGCCCGCGACCCCGGAATCCACCGGGGCATTGTAGAGCGTATCCCAGGAGACCTTCTGCACACTCCCCTCGCTGAAGACCACTTTCTCCACGCTCAGGAACATGCCGTTGGGCAACTGCACAGAAGTCCGGTTGAGCGTGTCAATGAACTCCGAGATAGCCTCGTCAGATTCTGCGAAACCATGGATGATGAGCCCGTCCTGGGGGGTCATGCCCGCCGTCACCGGCTCGTCGTTCTGGCGCGACACACCGCCGCCGGCAAATCCCGCGCCTGCGGATGGTCCAGGCCGGGAACCGGCGGCCGCAGGGCCGCCAAGTTTGGAATCAATGCCCGGAAATCCGACACTCACCATGCCCGCCTTGACACCGGCCTGGGGATTGGCACCCGCGCCGCGGCCGGCCTTGCCGCCGCGCGGCGGGGGCGGAGCAGCACCGGGGGCCGGGGGCGCGCCCGGCTGCGCGGCTTTGTCGTCGGCGAACAGGGAGGTCTCCACGGAACTGAACCACATCCCCTTGGTGGACGGCCTTGCCTCGCTCACAAACGCCATTTCATCCAGCCAGAAACGCCTCCAACGGCGCGCCTTGTCCAGGGTGTTAACCTGGTTCTGCACATTCAGCAACTGTTTCTTCCATCCGGCGAGTTGATCGTTGAGGGCGGACGACGGCGGCGGACTGCCGACCCGGATGCGCTGCACCACCTCGGGATCATAGGCGCGAATGGCCTGCTTGAGCTGCTCGATGCGATCCTTCACCTGCATGTTGGCGTTTCTCGCCGCAGGCACGACGGACAGCACCGAGAAGATCAGCGCCGTGATGGACACCGCCCAGTACAGTACCTGCACCTTGCGGCGGGCGGCCTCCACGACACGGGGCGGAATGAGGTCAATTTCAAGCGGCACGGGCTCGCAGGTGCGCAGCGCCATGCCGAGAACCGCGCTGGCCTGCTCGGGGCACTGCTTCACCGCCTCTGCCGCGGGGGAAATGTTCAGCCCTTTCAGCGGCTGCGCCAGCCGAACATCCATGCCCAGCGTGCGTTGCAGGAACGGAACCAGATTGCGGAGCCGGGCACCCCCGCCGCACAACACCACACGGTTGACCTGGCCGCCGCCCGGCAATGAGCGGAAATACGAGAAGGACCGCATGATTTCGGAGGAAAGGCGCTGGAGCGCCTGGCCAACCACCTCGCCCCCCTTGCCGTCCCGCTGGGCGTCCCCGGTGGGCGCGAAACCCCGTTCGCGCTTCAGCCGCTCCGCCGTGGCAAAATCCATGTTGAATGCGGCAGCCATGGCCTTGGTAACATCATTGCCGCCGACATTCAGCGGGCGGGTGAACCGAAACTGGCCGCCGCGCTCTATGACGATGTCGGTGGTTGTCGCACCGATGTCCACCATGGCCACGCATTCACCCTGCGTCCCAAAATCGCCGTCATGCTTGAGCCAGTTGTATGCCGCCAGCGGGCACACGTCCACAAAAGCGACGCCCCGCTTGGTCGGTTTGAGAATCTCAAGGGCCTTGTCAACGACATCAACCTTGATGGCCGCCATCATCACCTCATACCCGCCCTGCTCGTTGCGGCTGAGGATTTGGTAGTCCATGGAAATCTGATCCAGCCCGAAAGGTATTTGCTGCTGGATTTCGTACTTTACAATCTGGGTGACTTTATATTCAGGGACGGGGGGAAGGGTGCGGCTGCGGGTAAACACGGACTGGCCCGCGACCCCGAAAACGACCTTGCGCATCGGAGCCCGAACCTGCTTCAGAACACTCTTGACAGCCTCTGTCCGCAGGGACTTCCGGGCCGCCTCATCCAGAGACGGATCAGAGTCGAATTCCTGCTGGACAAACCGCGTCAAAGTGTAGCCCGACTTGGCCTTGGACATTTCACACAGGCGCACTGCGCTTGTGCCAATATCCAAGACTAGCCGTTTTTTCCACCCAGCCAGAACTGTCGCCATAAACGCGTTGTTGACCCCTGGCCCGTGCGGAGCGATAAACCCCGCCGCCACGGCACCCTGTTGCTGTTAACTCCGCGAAAAATGCACTGAGAGAGCCAATTCGCCTGATAAACTCTTGACATGTATTGTAGTGAACCTTAGTTCCGTTGTCAAGACTTCTCTCTCTGTCTTCTTAAAGGCATTTTGTCAGGGCTTTCCAGCGTCCCTGCCCCCGCTCCCGGAGCAGCCCGATTGTTTGAAGTTGATCGTTTCCTTGCGAACGGAGCTGCTGCCGTTGCAGTCAGTTGGAAACTTAAGGAAAGCGTGGGAATGATGGTGGTTTGGAGGTATGCGGCCGTATGCCTATTGGGCGGTTTCCGGAACGGGCGGCTCGGAAGTAGGCGGTACGGGAGCCTCTTCGGTCGGCCGCGTCTCGGGACGCTGGAACAGGCGGTTCAGATCGTAGTACACAAAATTCTGGAGGCTCGCATCCTTCCCGTTCTTCGCATGGGCAACCCACATCTGGCGGTCTGTCGTGTTGGTCAGCACCGCATGCAGGTTGTCGCCGACCATCGCGGTGGCGCGCAGGATGTCCAAGGCGACGGCTTGGTCAATTTTGCCGTAGTTCTGCTGGACGCGCGTCGCAATGCCCTTGTAGCGGTGATCGTAGGAGTTGCACCCGTAGGGCAACCCCGGGGCCTTGGCGCAATCCTGTAGCCCCCTCACCACCGGGTCCATGGCCTCGTCGGCCCGGAATACGGCGTCTTCAATGCGGATGGCGTACTCGCAGGTTTCCTTGGGATCGTTGGGGCCGAACACGGCGACATGGTGTGCCGTGGTCTCATAGGCGCGGGCGTCGGGGACATTGCCGTCGCCGATGACATAGTTGTATCCCACGGTATGCCGGGCGGTCTTCATCAGACTGGTCACCTGGTCCAGGTTGGAGCATTCCTCCAGAATCCGGCGCAGCACAAATTCGAGCGGGATTCCGCGCATCGTCGTGTCCTTGGTGATGGCGCCGATCTGGGCAATGGACACCCCCTCCATGTTCATTCCGCTCAGCACGCCGATCTGTCCGGCATATCCCGCGCAGGCAAAACGGTTGCGCCCGTCCGGCTCATACAGGGCCAGCAGCGCCGTGTCTTCCAGTCCGGCGTCGAGTATCCAGTCGAAATTGCGGCCCTGGTAGAGTTTCCCGTCGGCGGTTGCCTTGCCCCACAGGGCAAAAGAACTGCATCCGCGCTCGGTGATGACCGAGATGACCTGGCCCCGCCGGATGACCTGAAGGTCGGCCCCGCTGCCGTCGGCCAAGCCCTCCATCTCGCGCTTGTACCGGTCGGGAATGTACGGGGCACAAAGCTGGTAGGTCACGTCCAGAATCAGGTTGGCGGCAAACTTGGGCAGGCCCATTTCCTCTTTGGCCTTTTCGAGAAGGTCGTCGAAACGCCGGACCATCAGCAGCACTTTGTCTTTGGCAAGGCTGCCGCGCTGGTAGCCCATCTCATAAGGGGAGCCCTTGAGATGGAGCACGAGCGTGCCGTCTATCTCCTCCGTGTAGCCCTTCTCATTGGGGTCCACCTGCTCCACCGCCCCACGCCCGGGATGAATCCAGACATAGCCGGAAACCAGCGCCACCAACAGCAGGCCGACAAGGAAGATGAGCGTCTTTTTGAGGAACTGGAGCATCACCATGGACTCCCATCCGGCGTAACCGCCGCCGTTTTGTTGAGAAAACCAGAATGGGGCAAACACAGCCCGTTTTCGACCGCCCCGTCCCGAACAGGGTTTCAGACGAAAACGGGGGCTGCGAAAAACGGGGACGGACTCGCTTTTCGGCAGTCTGAAAAGCGTGTCTGTCCCCGCTTTTCGTCCGCTTTGCATGCGAACTAACGCGCTTTCCGCGCGCGTTCCTCGCTTTACCGAAGGCGCGCCAAGGCGGCCTGCACATCGCCGGCCGTCGTGCCAATGTTCATGACGCAACGGAGACCCAGGTCCGCAGCCCGCGTCTCGTAGGGCATGCTGCGCACGGCGCTCAGGGGCGTGGCGCCCATGGCAAAACTGCCCCCGCACACCTCCATGCCGTCGCCAAAATCGGGAGCGCGCTTCTCCGTCTCGGCAACCGGACAATCTGCGGTCCATTCGGACACATTTCCGGCCATGTCGTAGCAGCCCGACCAGGTCTGGTCGTGGTCGAACGATTTCACCGCGGCCACCGCCTGTCCCTGGCAGTTGCAGGCGTTTCCCCGCCATTCCGCGCCCCAGGGATATTGGTCCGAGGAATTGCTGCCGCCATAGGCCGCGCGGACCCACTGCGCGCGTGTCGGAAGCGCCTTGCCGCGGAACAGCGCATAGGCCTGGGCGTCAAACCAGGACACCCACGCCACGGGATAGTCCGGATAGGCGTCCATCACGGCGCGGAGTTCCCCGGGAATGCGCCAGCCGCCCTCCACACTGCGGCAGAAATCGGCGTACTGCCCGATGACCACCTCGGAAGTGTCTATCAGGAACGCGGGAACCGTTTGCGGCGTGCCATCCACAATGGCAGTCCCGGTCGGGACAAAGACCATTCCCTCGCGCAGCAGCGCCATGGCAAGCAGGCGCTGAAGCGCCTCCTCGGCCGCCGCCACCGCGCCGCCGTCGCCATCGCGCTGCAGGGCCACGGCCTCGCTCCAGCGCGACTCCGCCGCGTCGAACAGGCCGCGCATGTCCTGGCTGCTTCTGGCCAGCGGCTCCACACGGGTCCGCACGGTGCCGACCAGCATCTCCAGTTCGCCGAACCGGTCACCCGGCTGAACCGCCACTGCGCCGGTCACCGGGGTCGCCTCCTGCCAACGCCGGTACACGGCCTGCGTGCCCCAAGCCATGCCCGCAATCAGGGCGATGACCAGGGCCACGCCGGCCATGCGCCGCCAGGGCACCGGCTTGGCGTCGCGCTTCCGCCGGTGCTTGGCCAGGGTTTTCTCCACATCCCCGCCGGAACTGACGATTTCCATGATCGGGTGGATCGCGGTGCGCAGTTCCGCCGCGCTCTGGAAGCGCTTTTCGGGATCGGGGTCCACGC
>CALDSM010000554.1 GCA_937923585.1 uncultured bacterium | reverse complement strand
ATACGAGCTCTGATCGTGACTGGAGTTCAGACGTGTGCTCTTCCGATCTTCTGGACCTGGAAAGCGGAGGATCTGAAAGACCTCGAAACCAACTTTGAACGGTTCAACAGGCTGGCCCCCAAGAAGAGAATCCTGCTCGGCTGCTATATGTGGGACTTCGGCACGAACAGGCCCATGCCCGTCGAGAACATGCGGCGGCAATGCGAACTCGGCCTGCGGTGGCTCAAGCAGGGCCGCGTCGAGGGCTTGATCTTTCTTGCCACCAACATCTGCGATCTCGGCCTCGAGACGGTGGAATGGACCCGGGAGTGGATCGCACGGGTTGGCGAAACGCAACTTCCGGCCCTTTAACCGCTCTGTGGCCGCAACATCACGGAAAAATCCCCGCAGGACAACGGCGGCGGAACCGAACCGGTTCCGCCGCCAAGAAGAAGTCTTGTGTCATCCTCGCCGAATCAGAGTTTCTGCCCCTTGTACTCGCCGGTGAGCGCTTCGAGGAACTGCACCATCTGCGCGACCTGCTGGTCGCTCAGAGTCTTGCCCAACTGGACCCTGGTCATGGTTTTCACGGCCTCGCCCAGGTCGCTGGTGGTGGAATCGTGGAAGTACGGCGCCGTCAGCTTGATGTTGCGCAGCGTGGGAACTTTCAGGCGATACTTGTCCGCCTCGTCCTTGGTCACGTTGAAGCGTCCGTAGTCGGCCTCCTTCACATTGCCGCGCTTGTGGAAGTAATCCTTGCGCAGGCCCATCAATTCAAAGGACTGGCCGCCCAAGAGGACTCCGCAGTGGCAATTCGCGCAGCCGATGTCCTGGAAGGTCTTCAATCCCGCTTTCTGGTCCGCCGTCAACGCATTCTGGTCGCCCTTGAGATACTTGTCAAAGGGTCCTGGCGTGATGAGCGTCTTTTCAAACTCGGCAATGGCGTTGACGTAGTTGTCCTTCTTGTAGCCGTCCGGATAGACCGCATTGAACGCCTGGGTGAATTCGGCGTCCTGGTCCAGTTTCCCCGTTACCTCGTCCCAGTTGGACGCCATCTCGTCGGGGTTGTTCACCGGGCCGTCGGCCTGCGCCGCGAGATCCGCCGCGCGGCCGTCCCAGAACTGGATAAACTGGAATCCCGAATTGAACACCGTCGGCGCGTTGATGCCGCCCAGTTTTCCGCCCACTCCCTTGGAGAAGGGCAACTGGTCCGTGCCCCCCTTCTTCAGGTCGTGGCAGGACGCGCAGGCGACCGTGTTGTCCTTGGACAGGCGGACATCGTGGAAGAGTTTCTCACCCAAGGCGACCTTTGCCGGGTCCGCCTTCACGGCATCGGGAAGGGGCTGGAGCACGTTCGCGGCCAATTCTGACGGAATGCCTTCCGGCGCCTGCCGGGCGCGGGTTGCCTGGACCCACTCCGTCAGCGTCTTCTTGTCGTTCGCACTGAGCATGTGGTTCCAGTGCATTACCAGGTAATGCCCCGGCGGCATGCTCCCTTTCTCCACAACATATTCGGTCTTCGCCAGCACGGCCCCGGACACGGGCTTGTCGGGCAACACCTCCTCCACGTAGTTCACGCTCTTCGTGCCCATGCTGACGTCCAGCGCGAGCAGCTGCTTCGCCACGGGCAGTGACCCATAGAACGGGAGTCCTGAACTCAGCGAATGGCAGCCCGCGCACTTCTCGGCCAGAATCGCCGCGGCGCGAACACTCAACGGATCGTTGGACGTGTATTTCTGGAGCGGGTTCGATGTGTACGGAACGAGGAGGTTGTACACCGGCAGGGAAAGCCCCAAGAGCGCCAAGACAACCACGGCAAATGCCAGTTTCTTTTTCATCCTGCGATTCCTTTCCTTCTTTACACCCTGATCTCGGCCAAAGCGACATGGCCCCCTTATCGGGCCAGCGCACAAATTGCGGTTTCCATTCTACCCCAATTCAGACTTTCCGCCAACTTTGCCGCCGATGCGGGCCTGTCGCGTGCCGGTTCCCTACAGTGTTCCCGGCAGCGCCTCCTCAGCGTTGTCGCGAAACTCGGGAGCCTGCAACTCCCGGGTTACCTGTGTATTTTCAGTCAAGAGTGCAACTTCCTTGTTTGAGGATATGCGCAAATCGCGAAACCGGCGGGCTCCGGGCAATACCTGACGTTCCAAGGAGCCCACTGCATCATTATAGGCGTCGGTGGCTTTATTCAATGCCTTGCCAATGCCGGAGAAATGGCCCGCCATGGTGGCGATACGCTCGTAAAGTTCTTTGCCCAGTTTGCCAATGGCTTCGGCGTTCTCGGCAAGATTTTCCTGCTGCCAGCCGTAGGACACCGCTTTCAGCAGCGCGATCAGCGTGGTTGGCGTGGCGAGGATGACCCGCTGGTCCACTCCGTATTCAATGAGCGCGGGGTCCTGTTCGAGTGCGGCGCTGAAGAAGGATTCGCCTGGCAGAAACAGCACGACAAATTCGGGTGTCGGGGCAAACTGTTCCCAGTAGGATTTCTGGGCCAGTCGCACAATCTGCGTGCGCACCTGCTGCGCATGGGTTTTGTAGTATCCCGTCCGCTCGTCTTCCGACTCGGTTTCCGCAGCCCGCATGTACGCATCCAGCGACACCTTTGCGTCTATGACTATGGTCTTGCCCCCGGGCAGCGACACAATCATGTCGGGACGCAGTTTGCCCGTTTCCGTTTCGGCGCTTTGCTGTTCCACGAAATCGCAGTGGTCCAGCATGCCGGCCATTTCGACGACCCGCCGCAACTGGATTTCGCCCCAGCGTCCCCGCACCTGCGGCGCGCGCAATGCGGTCACCAGCCGGCCCGTCTCCCGGTTCAGCCTCTCCTGCGAGGTCATCAGCGACTTTACCTGTTCCGAGATTCCCGAGTATGCGGCGGCCCGTTCCTTTTCCACTGTCTGTATCTGTTGGTTCACCTGTTCCAGGGAGTCGCGCATGGGCTTGACCAGTTCGTCAATCGCCTGCTGGCGCTGGGTCATGTCCCCCCGGGCCGCTTCCTGGAATTTCTCCAGGTTCTCCTTGGCCAGTTCCAGAAACGCCTGGTTGTTGCTTCTGAGCGCCTCGGACGAGAGCGCCTGGAAAGCGTCGGCCAGCCGCGTCCGGGCCTCGTCGAGCAGGGCCAGTTTCTCCGCCGCCGCCCGCCGTTCTTCCTCTGCACGGGCCGACAATTCTGAGTTGCGCACCTGTTGCGCCGACAGTTCGGCCTGCAGGGACTGGATGCGCGCATCCCGGTCGCGCTGCGCCTGCTCCAGTTCGGCAATGCGCGGCAAGCGGGCTTCCGCCGCCGCCCGCGCTCCGGTCTCCGCCTGCAACTGCGCCCGATGCCCCTCCAAACGCCCTGCCAATTCCGCGCGCGCCGCCTCCAATGCCGCCGCACGCTGTTCGGCCGCGGCGCGGCGCTCCTCCAAGAGCGCCTTCTCCGTGTCGAGCAGTCCCCGTTCGGCGGCAATCAGACTCGCCGCCTGTGCATGGCCCGCCCACCAGACGAAGGCGGCCACCGCAAGCCCCAGGGCCAGTCCAACCACCACACCAACTGTACCGGTCATAAAGAAATCCCCCGTTTTGACGGCAATCTTGACACCGTCCGCAACCATTCCATCATAGCCTATCCCCCATTACCGCGCCAACAACAAGGGAAGGTCCGACAACAGGGCACGCCGCCGTCACTTCGCGAATTGGGGTGTCTTTCCGGCGGCGCGGCGGGCAACCGGAATGGCGACGGCCAGGAGATACTGTCCGGGAAAGTAGAGCGGGGCGAGCGATTTGAACGGCGCCATATCCGCGCCGCCAAAGGCGCGCGAAGACACGCCCATGTCCGAAAGATAGAAGAGCAGCGCACCCAGCACGAGTATCCAGCCTGCGGGCCGTCCGATACAGCCGAAGGACAAGGCGACCATCAGCGTAATCGCGGTGAGATAGAGCATGACCGGCACGCGCAGCCCGGCCGGTATGCCCGGCCATAGATTCCATACCAGCACCATGCCTGGGATGGCTAGGACAGCAAGGGATGGCAGGACGACGCGCGCCCTGGCACCGTGTGTTGCGTAGGCCACGCAGTAGCAGAGGTGGCCCGCAAGGAATGCGAGCAATCCAGCCAGAAAGAACGTATCCTTAGGGCCCATCAGCAGGAAATCGCCCCACCAGGCGCAGGCGAGGCCCAGCAGCAGCCACCGGCCCAGCCGCGAATTCAATGCACCCATCAGCACGGCCGCCAGCAGGTAGCCCGTCGCAAGCGCCATTTTCGGCCCGCCGTAGTGGGGAAACCGGTCGAAACAGAAGCGCACCAGCAGTGCGGCAACGGCTATAAACACCGCGAAAACAAGGACAAGGGCAAGGTATTTTCTCAACACGGCATGTTCTCCCACAATACTCTGCGTGCGGACGGAACAGTGTACCGAAAACAACCGCCGCATGCATCTGCCGCAGCCTGCGCCCAGCAGTTCCGGCATTACCGCTTCTGGAGGCTTGAATGCTTTGTTTCTGGGCGTCTGGAGAGCGGGGCGCATATTTGCATGGTGCTTTTGGAGGCGCTTCGACGCTGTGGCGGAGCGGTGCGTTGTTTGCCGAAACACGGTCTTTCCGTTCGACAGGCCGGTTTTGGCGCGATCGGACGACAGGGCCTCACGCGGAGGGCATGGTTGACTGTCCGGCTGGCGCGTCGCATCCGGAAATCCACAGGTCTGCGCAACATTGTGACGCGCAGCGTACCAGACACGGGTTCCCCGGCGCTATTTCCAACTGCGCGAGCCGGGGTCATACACGTACTGTCCCGGACCCATGGGCCGTTGCACGGACAGACGGTAGCTGCTCCGTTCGTTAAAGACTGAGTAGGAGGTCCACTGTCCTGCCAGCTTTGGCATGAGCCCGCCATTCTTGAGCACCTCGACGAGTGTGCCGGGATAGCGCCCCTGTTCCCTGTGGTACGCCTCCAGTTGCGGCAGCGCGCGCTCCACATAGCCTCTCACCGCGAAGGAACAGCCGGCGTTGAAGCAGAAATGCAGCGGCAACTGCACGAGAAACACGCAGGCAATGATGGTCAGCCTTCTGACCGCCTTCCACGCCGCCGCGCCGCGCACAAACCGGGTCAGCACACCGGCCAGCAGCGCAATCAAGAGGAACAGCGCCGCGCCGCCCAGCACCGTCATTGCCCAGTACGGCGTCACTGCGGCCATGTTGACGGCGCTCACTGCCAGCGTGAACAGCGTCAGCAGCAGCACACCCAGCCAGCCCAGCGCCCGCAACAGTATCCCTGCAACACTCATGGCACATTCCTTGTTCGTCATTCTCCATTGCTACCGCAGGGTCATTGTACCACCCCATGACCGCCGGAACGTCCATTTCGCCCCTGTCCGTCCGTGCATGTCCGTGCCCGCCCATGCTACCGCAAGATCACAAGGCAATGGCGGCCCGCCTCCCTGCTGTGCTATGATTCCGGCCCGTTTCACGCGGCGCACGCGCCGCACACCCTACCAAGGAAATCTGATCATGGCCAAGGGCATTACAAAGCGTTCGGACGATTATTCGCAGTGGTACATTGACGTGGTGTTGAAGGCTGAAATGGCCGAGTACTCGCCGATAAAGGGGTGCATGGTCATCCGCCCGACGGGCTACGGCATCTGGGAGAAGATCCAGCAGCGGCTGGACCGGATGTTCAAGGAAACGGGCCACGTCAACGCGTACTTCCCCATGTTCATCCCCGAGAGCTTCCTGAAGAAGGAGGCGGAGCACGTCGAGGGCTTCGCGCCCGAATGCGCCATGGTCACCCACGGCGGCGGCAAACTGCTCGAAGAGCCGCTGGCCATCCGCCCCACCTCCGAGACCATCATCTGGTCCACCTACAAGGGCTGGATCAACTCCTACCGCGACCTGCCCATTCTCATCAACCAGTGGGCGAACGTCTGCCGCTGGGAAATGCGCACGCGCCTGTTCCTGCGCACAACCGAGTTCCTCTGGCAGGAGGGCCACACGGCCCACGCCACCTCCGAGGAGGCCGAGGAGGAGGCGCTCAAGATGGTGCATGTGTATGAGCGTTTCGCCGAGGACTACCTGGCCATGCCGGTCATGGTCGGACGCAAGACCGAGTCGGAGAAGTTCGCCGGCGCGCAGCACACCTACTGCATCGAGGCCATGATGCAGGACGGCAAGGCACTCCAGGCGGGCACGTCGCATCACCTCGGCCAGAACTTCGCCAAGGCCTTCGACGTGAAGTTCCAGGACCGCGACATGGAGCTGAAATACGTGTGGGCATCGAGCTGGGGCGTGTCCACGCGGCTCATCGGCGGCATGGTCATGAACCACAGCGACGACAACGGCCTCGTCATCCCGCCGCGCCTCGCGCCGGTGCCGGTCGTTTTCGTGCCCATCTGGCGCAGCGAGGAGGAAATGGCGCTGGTGCTCGGGAAGGCCCGCGAAATCACCGCCGGGTGGGATCCCCTGTTCTACAAGATTGACGACCGCGACCAGTACAAGCCCGGCTACAAGTTCAACGAGTGGGAGCTCAAGGGCATCCCCGTCCGAATCGAGTTGGGGCCGCGCGACGTGGCGAGCAACAGCGTCGTCGTCGTCCGCCGCGACACCGGCGAGAAAGTCACCATGCCCGCAGAGAACCTGCGCGAGAATCTGGAAAAGCTCCTGGAAGAGATCCAGGCCAACCTCTTCAACATCGCCAAGCGGCGAATGACCGACCGCACTTACACCGTTGACAGCTACGAGGAGTACAGGGCCCGCGTCGAGCAGGGCGGTTTCTTCCGCGTGTTCCTAGACGTGGACAATCCCGCGGTGGAAGAGCAGTTGAAGGAAGACACACGCTCGACCGTGCGCTGCATCCCCTTCGACGCCCCCGAGGAAGAAGGCCCCTGCATGATCAGCGGCAAACTGTGCAAGAACCGGGTGATTGCGGCACAGGCGTATTGACCAGCCTACCCTGCAGCCACCTGAATGGTGTTCTTGACGTACATGTGCTGGCTGCGCAGGGATATGCCGTTCCGCATGATGTTGGACTCTGGCACCATGTACTCGGGGCGCGGGGTGATTCCCGGAATGTCAGGAAATCCGTACACCTCCTGGTCCGCCTCGAAGGACAACACCGCGCCGGGCGCTGTCTCCAGCACAACTTCGTAGCCGTCCTGCGCAAAGAGGTCAAAGTTCAGTGAAAGCGGACCGCCGTCCGAGGTCACCGGCACGCCGTTGACCGTTGCGCCGGTCACTCCCGGACCCTGGGTCTGCCGCAGGCGCACGTGGCGGGTAGCGTCGTCCGTGCGCAGGCGCAGCGTGATGCGGCGCTTGCCGTCAACAACCCCGTCGCCAACTGTCTCGCAGCGGAGTCCCTTGAACTGCCGGGCCACCGGCGCCGGAGCGCGCAGGAAATGGTCGCCCTTCTTGTCCGGCAGGATGTCATCAATGGCGCCGCGCTTTCCCTCCGGAAAGAACTGGCGCGTCCATTCGTCCACTTTCAAATCCTCGCTCATCCACCACGCCTCGTTCTTGTCCAGATTCGCGGCGTAGGCCACCGAGTTCATGAGCGGACGGTCCTTGCTGGGTTTCCCGATAAGAATACCCGTGCCGAGCATGATGAGTGCGGCCAGTGCGGCTGCCGGAAAGACCAGCCATGCGCGGCGCACGCGGGAGACCAGCGAGACCGCCGGCATGAGGTTGAGCAACAACACCACGGCCAGCACGGCAACCAGCGGCGCGCCGAGAATGCTTACCATCCACATGAGCGCCTGCCAGCCCGGAGGCAGCAGGCACAGCGCGGGTGCCGCAAAGAGCAGCGAAATGAGCAGCAGCAGCGGCCCCGGCCCCGTTTCCCGGTTGCCCAGGCAGATGAGGGCCAACCCCAGCGCGCCGAAGAAGACGGGCCACATGGCCAGGTAACTGCCGCCGGGCAGGTACAGCAGGAATACTGCCAGCAGGGGGCACAGCCAGGTCATGCCCGCGGCATGCAACTCCTCCGCCCGAAGGCGTCTGGCGGCTGCCCAGTAAACCAGTCCCGACAGGGCAAGGGCCATCAGGCCGAAACTGCAGCAGAAGAGGTTGCCGTCGTAGAACGCGCGCGGTTCGGGAATGTAGGTAAACTTCACGGTGTACAGATAGACCATGTTATCAAAGCCAAACGCGGCGGACAGCATGGCCAGCGCCGCGGCGGCCGAAAGAACGGCTGCGACGGGGAACAGCAGCAACGCCGCGGCGAAGCCGCCGACCCGAATCCGCCCTTTCGCCATGCCCGCCGCAATGACCGCGAGCAGGGCAACAACAGCGCCCACGGCCAGCGGTGTGCCATGGCTCATCGGATACTGCACCAGGCGGAAACCGAGCGTGTTGAAATAGAGGTCGTTGCGCGTCGCCAGCGTGAGTTTGGCAAAATCGGCGTTTCCGAAGTGCCTGGAAATGCCCATGGCGTGCGCGCCGAAGTGCTGGATGCTGTCCGGACTGATATGCGCGGGACTGTCGTTCGCCGTGTGGTACCAGGCAAAACGGTCAATGTAGGCGAGGCTGTAGCCCTTCATGCCGGCGTTGCGGAACTTGGTGAAATCGCTGCCGAAGGGCGACATTTCATAAATGGCGAAGAAGAGCGAACTGGTTATGGGCATCACGCCCCGGGCCGTGGCCTTGCGCAGTTCGGCAATCAGCGGGCTGTTGTCCGAGGACGTCTCGTAAATCAGGGCCGGCCCCGCCACGCCGCGCACATCCAATTCGGTAATGACGCCGATCTTCTGCGCCAGCGGGTGGCTGCAGAACCCCTGCGCGCCGTATCCGCCGACTTCCTCCGCGTCGGCGAAGATAAAAAGCAGATCATTGCGCATGCGCGGCTGGTGCATGAAGGCGCGCGCGGTTTCCAGCATGGCAATGCATCCGCTGATATCGTCCGTGGCGCCCGGGCCGTAGGGCACCGAGTCATAATGGGCGCTGAACGCGATTGCACCGGTGTTGTCCGTGCCCGGAATGCGGCCTATGACCGCCTGCTGCCACTGGACAGTGCTTCCGTTCACGGACGGTTTGCGCATGAATTCCGCCTCGACGCCCATCTCCCTCAGCTTGTCCAGAAAGTACTGCGCCACCGCGTCATTGTTTCTGGACCCGGCGGGGTGGGATTCGCCCGAACAGGCAAAGGCATGTTCGATGGCCCGGTGGGCCGAGAACTGGTCTGCCGGGGCGTCCTTGGGCAGGGCATGCGGCGGCTGCAACGCATAAACGGAGTAGAAACCGAGCCCGATGGCAAAGATGCACGCCATTAATGCATACACTGCGGGAAACTGCCGGCCGTTCATGATAAACCCTCTCTGGATCATGCCACCGGACCCATTGACCACGGCGGACCGGATACGGTTTCGCGGCCGCGACCGCCCTTGAACCGGGAGCGGCGGGCATTGCACAGTATTGGCCGCGAAGTGGGCCTGACAAATTGGAGTTGCCTGTGAACAGCACACTGTTGCGATGCCTGCAAGACCTTGAGGACCGAATTGAGCCTGCCGAGGAGGAGCGCCTGCTCCGCGAGTGGACCGATTTCGCAGGGGGACGGCACGGACAGGAACTGTTCGCCCCGCAGCGGTCCAAGCCGCGCCCGCCCCGGGTGGACTGGCCCAAGGTCAACATTAACGCGGCCATCGGGGATTTTGACCTGATGGCGCTGCACCAGTACCGGCTTTGCTCGGAACTCCTTGCCGCAGGCGGCGGAAACCTGCTCCAGGTGCGCGCCAACTACGGAACCCCCATCATTCCGTCCCTCTTCGGCGCCGAGTTGTTCATCATGCCCGAGGAGACCGACACGCTGCCGACCAACCGGCCGCTGGGGGATGACGGCGTGCTGAGGCTGCTCGACAGCGGCGTGCCCGACGTGCTCGGCGCACTGGGCGGCCGCGCGCTCGGCATGGGCGCGCGGTTCCGCGAAATCGGCGTGGAGTTTCCCAAAATCGGCGGATATGTGCAGGTTTACCATCCCGACACGCAGGGACCGATGGACCTGTGCGAACTGCTCTGGGGCAGCACGCTCTTCTGCGCGCTCATCGAAGAGCCCGACCGGGTCAAGGCACTGCTGGAACTCATCACGCAGACCTACTGCGCCTTTCTTCACGCATGGGAGGGCGTGTGCCCGTTCCGTATGGAATGCAACCCGCACTGGGGCATGCTGATCAAGGGGTCCATCTTCCTGCGTGAAGACTCGTGCATGAACCTTTCGCCTGACATGGTGCGCGAGTTCGTCGTGCCCTACGACCAGCGGCTGCTAAATACGTTTGGCGGCGGTGCGGTGCATTTCTGCGGGCGCGGCGACCATTTCATCGAACTGCTCACGGAAATGGACGGCGTCAGCGCCGTCAATATCAGCCAGCCCGAATTGAACGACATGGAAACCATCTTCACTGCCACGGTGGACCGGGGCGTCAACCTGATCGGGCTCGCCCCGACCGCGGTGGCGCAGGCCCTGGCCACCGACCGCCCGCTGCGCAGGCGGGTACACCGGACGGGGTAAGCCCAGCCGAAACAGGTCCCGAAGCTGCGTGATCTGGCATTGCCGCATCCAAATCCTTACAATCTCCGCGTTCGCGCAGTAGACCACCACCCAGAAGGACTTCTTCATTCATGAAACGACTGCACCTGCTCTGCAACGCCCACTTGGACCCCGTTTGGCTTTGGGAATGGGAAGAGGGCGCCGCGGAAACGCTCTCGACTTTCCGCACCGCCGCCGACTTGTGCGAGAAATATGACACATTCATCTTCAACCACAACGAGGTCATTCTCTACCAGTGGGTCGAGACCTATGAGCCGGAACTCTTCGCGCGCATCCAGAGACTGGTGAAGGCGGGGCGCTGGCACATCATGGGCGGCTGGTTCCTGCAGCCGGACTGCAACATGCCGTCGGGCGAGTCCTTTGTGCGCCAGATTCTTGCGGGACGCCGGTACTTTGGCGAGAAGTTCGGCGTGACGCCGACCACGGCCATCAATTTCGACCCCTTTGGCCACACGCGCGGCCTGGTGCAGGTGTTGAAGAAGTCGGGTTACGATTCCTACCTCTTTGGCCGTCCGGCGCAGGAAGACTGTCCGCTGCCCGACGCGGATTTTATCTGGGTGGGCTATGACGGGTCGGAAATGCAGGGTTACCGGTTCATCGCGTGGTACAACTCGCAGTTGGGCAGGGCGCGTGAAAAGATGGAGACCTTTCTGCGCGACCAGAAAGACCGCGAGATTGGACTGGTACTCTGGGGCGTGGGCAACCACGGCGGCGGTCCGTCGCACAAGGACTTGGCCGATGTGACCGCGCTTATCGCCGAGACCAGGGATGTGGAGATTGTCCACGCGACGCCTGAGCAGTACTTCCGCGACGTGCGGGAAAGCGGCAAGCCGCTGGGGAAGCATGCGGCACCGATCAATCCCTGGGGCGTGGGCTGCTACACCTCGCAGGTGCGCATCAAGCAAAAGCACCGGCTGCTGGAAAACGAGCTGTACATGCTCGAAAAGACGGCCAGCGCCGCCGGTCTGGCCGGACTGTCCGACTACCCCAGCCTCGACGGCGCCTTCTACGACCTGCTTGTGGGCGAGTTTCACGACATTCTGCCGGGCTCGTCCATCCAGCCCGTCGAGGATGCCGCATTGCGGCTCTTTGACCACGGGCTTGAAATCGCCTCGCGCGAGCGGGCGCGGCTGTTCTTCCGGCTCGCCGCGGGACAGCCCAAGGCCGAGGAGAACACCATTCCGGTGCTTGCATGGAACCCCCACCCCTATCCCGTGCCCGGCGTGTTCGAGGTCGAGTTCAACCTGCCCGACGCGCATTGGGAGGAGCAGTACACGCTGCCGACGGTTCGCCGCGACGGCGCACCCATTCCATGCCAGTGCGAACAGCAGCACAGCAATATCAATCTCGACTGGCGCAAGCGGGTTGTATTCGAGGCCAAACTGGCGCCCTGCACCATGAACCGCTTCGACTGCACGCTGGAGCGGGTGCTGTCCGCCAAGCCTGCACCGTCGGTGCGGCCCGAAAACGGCGCGTTGCGTTTCGACAACGGCACGCTGGAGGTTGTCATCAACACCGCCACGGGCCTGGTGGACAAGCTGGCCGTGGACGGGCGCGACTGCGTGCGCCCGGGCGCGTTTCTGCCGCTGGTGATGGTGGACGACGCCGACCCCTGGGGCATGCGCTACAACAAGTGGCGCGACATCGCCGGCAGGTTCTCCCCGCTGTCGCCGGAAAAGGCCGGCGAAGTGGCCGGCCTCGGCGCGACGCCGTTGGAGGCTGTGCATGTTATCGAGGACGGCGAAGTGCGCACCGTCGTGGAGGCACTGCTGGGCTACGGTGACTCGTTCCTCGTGCTCACGTACAAGCTGCCCAAACGCGGCACGGAGATCGAGGTGCATGTGCGCGTGCATTGGAACGAGAAGGATCGCCTGCTGAAACTAGCCGTGCCCACTGCGTTTGGTGATGCCAAGTACGTGGGCCAGGTGGCCTTTGGCCGCGACGAACTGCCCGGTGCCGCCCATGAGGCCGTGGCGCAGAAATGGGTCGCCGCCGTGTCGGAAACGGAGGACCTCGCGCTGGCCGCCATCAATGACGGCGTGTACGGGTCCGACTTCGTGGACGGCGAGATGCGCCTCACGCTCCTGCGCGCGCCCGCCTATTCGGGCCATCCGATCAATGACCGGCCCGTCACTCCGTCGGACCGTTACACGACCCGCCAGGAGCAGGGGGAACGCCAGTTCCGGTTCTGGTTCCGCGCAGGTACGGCGGAAGCCGTGCTGAACGGCATAGATCGCGCCGCGCTCTCGCACAATGAGAAGCCCTTCGTGCTGTCCTTCTATCCAACGGGCGCGGGGGAAAAGCCCGCGTTTCCGCTGGTGATGCTCGACGGCGACGCGGTGCTGATGACCGCATTCAAACGAGCCGAGGACGGCACCGGACACGTCATCCGCCTGTTTGAGCCCACCGGCGTCCCATGCACCGCGCGGCTGCAGATTCCGTCACTGAGTCTGGACGAGGCGGTGTCCCTGTCCCCGTTTGAGATCAAGACGCTGCGGCTCGATCCGAAGGCATGCACGCTTACGGAATGCGACTTGATGGAGCAGAGGCCGGACTGAACCCCAACCGGTCGTTGGACCAAACAGGGCTGTGCCCCGTCTAGGCGTGGATCTCGGACACGGTAAACGCGGGGCGCGCCCCCCCGGCGGACGCCGCCCCGGATTCCGCAGGAAACAGATGAGGCCTGTTCAGCCGGGCCAATGCTTCTGTGACGCGCTCGGGGCACGCCCAATCGCACCACTCCACACCCTCCATCGGCAGCACCATGAACTGGCCCGCGGCCTGCTGGAGTATGTCCCTTGAGAAATCCGCCGGACTCAGTTCCTTGTAGAGGCGCAGGGGGGCGAGCGCCTTCATTTCCGGCCCCAGTTTCCCGGTTTGTATGTCGCGCAGCAGCATGAGAAAGGCGTCAAACCAGTTCATCATTTCAGGCAGGCAGCGGCGGCCAATCTCCCACAGGGTCCGTGCGCGGGCGACCATGATCATGGTGTTCCACAGGCAGCCATCCTCGAACAGTCCGCAGGACTCCGCCAGCCCGGGCCTCTCGCGGAATCCCAGCACTCTCATTGCCCCTTTCGATGCGGCGCGTCCCGCCTTCCTGGGCTGGATCCATCCGAATTCACCCCCCGGCCGGTCAGGAACCGCCGCGAGCAGCACCGCCTGGTCCCGCTGTCTTTCGACCAGTTTGCAGGCGTCCATGACGTGGCGGACAAAACAGTGTTCGGGGTTCACGAAATGGTCGGAAGGCAGGAGGACCACGCACGCTTCCGGGTCTATGGCAAGTATGTGCGCCAGAGACAGAAAGATGCCAGGCGCCGTGCCGAGGTTGTTCGGCTCCTCAATGACCATGCCCGGCACCGGCCCGATTGCGGCCGACGGTAGAAATCTGCGATGACCGTGCCCGATGACGCTCAGGATGCGGTCCTCGGGCGCAACGCAGCGCGCCCGGTCAACGGTTCGCTGGAACATGGAGCGGGAACCGACAAAGGTGCCGTACTGCTTGGGCCGGTTCTCGACGGGACGGCGGTCGGCCATCGGGTTCATGCGCGCGCCTTCCCCGGCGGCAAGGACGATGCACCATGGGGAGGCTTTCCTTGCGGGGGGCGTGGCGAGACGCAAAATGGGCCTGCGGCAAAGCGTGGCAACTGTCATGCTCTCTCTCCTACGTTGGGAAAACCTAACGGCAGACTCTGCAAATGCTGTTTGTCAGTTTCCGAAGCGCCGGATTTGCCGTCGCTCTTCCACCCCCGGAGGTCGCAAGACGCAGCGCGCACGGGACCGGCTGTGCGCCGTTGTCACAGCCCTCGACAAGCGCGGTCACCCGGTTGCCGCGTTCATTGAACTCCAGCGCCATGCAAAGGTGGCTGATCAGGATGTATCCGCGCTTGGTGACGGTTCGCGGGTCATCCGGAAAGGATGTATCGAGACTGGCATAAGCAAAACCCTCCCCCTTGTCCTCGACAGTAATCCGGAACAGCCGTCCTCCAATGTGTTCAATCCGGCAGGTAACGGTCTGGCAGAGGTTGTTCCTGTTGCCATGCACGATCGCGTTGGAAAGCAACTCCCGCAGCACGAGAAATATCTTGGATGTGTCGCTGGCACCGTGCTGGTGAACGAACTCCTCCGAGAGGCGGATCGTCGGGTGAATCAGCGTTATGTCGGAGGCAATGGTGCATAACAGGGAAGAATCTTCTCTTGACACCGAAAGCAGGACTGAAGAAGTCATTACTGTTGCCCTCGCAATTATCCGTCAGTCTTGAGCAAAAAGTCTGCCAATAGGCCGGGCAACGCAGTATGTGTTTGATTTTAAATAACTTGCATGCAAATAGGTGCACATGAGCCCATCCGAAGGGGTGTGAAATTTGTGGCATGCAAAAAAGCAGACTATCTTGAAAATCGCGCAAGAACAGGCTGGAAATTCCACATGCTTGGAAAACGTGTGCAAAAGGTGGCATCCATTTGAAATGCGGCCGCGCCTGTTCATGTTTAAGCACAGCGTTAAAGAATAAGGAACCATTGCGGCACTGTCGGGCGGGTTCACAAAATTGCCATGGATGGGGTCCCGTGGGGTATGATCATCGCAGAAGCAGGAAGCGGGCGCCACGCCCATCAAAGGAGAACGCATTCAATGAAGGCAAATTTGGGAAAATGGATCTTGTTGGTGCTGATTCTGGCGGGCATCACCGTGTTCAATGTGTGTTTACGTCCGCCCGTTCTTACGGCGGGCGAACTCAAGCTTCAGGAGAAAGTGCGGCTGGCGCTGGACCGGGCGGACCAGGAAATTGCCAAGAGCAAGCAGTCCGAAGTGCAGGTGGCCCAGGCACAGCCCGCGCCCGCACCCGCCGCTGAAGCCGCAAAACCGCAAACCCCGCCGCCGGCGCCCGCGCAGACTGCGGCCCCGGCAAACCCCACGGAGAACAAGAGCATGGAAATGCCCGCAGAAGCCCCCGCCACGTTCCGCGTCCAGTTTGAATGCACCAACGGCACTTTTGTCATCGAATGCACCAAGGCCTGGGCGCCCATCGGCGCGCAGCGCTTTTATGACCTCGTGCGCGAGGGCTTCTACGACGGGGCGGCCTTCTTCCGCGTGGTGCCGGGATTCGTGGTCCAGTTCGGCCTTGCCGCCGACCCGAAGGCGACCGCCAAGTGGAAGAGCAACACGCTCAAGGATGAGCCTGTGCTTGAAAGCAACAAAGAAGGCTACATCTGTTTCGCCAAGTCGTCCCTTCCGAACAGCCGCACCAGCCAGGTCTTCATCAGTCTGGCCGACAACGCTCGGCTGGACGGCATGGGTTTTGCCCCCTTCGGCAAGGTCATCGCCGGCATGGACGTGGTCCGCAAGATCACGCCCAAGTACGGCGAGCAGCCCAACCAGGGCATGATCACCATGGAAGGCGCCGAGTACCTCAAGAAGAACTTCCCCGACATGGACGGCATCAAGAAAGCCACCATCATGAAGTGACGCTCTGAGATTGGCATTCCCGCGCCCGGATGCGGCCAAAAGGTCGTTCTGGGCGCGGTTTCTGTTTCTGCAGCGATCCAGCGCCGCCCTGGACTGCAGGGGCGGCATGGACCGAGTGGACGATGTGGACGGCGCTCGCCGGTCTTGATTCGTGGTGGTACAGTCCCTGTCCGTCCGTTGCGTCCGTGTGCGTCCATGCGCCAATAGCCTGCGTAGAGTCCGCCGCGTCCTTGCGGTATAATGCGCGCACGCCGCAAATCGGCGTGGAGTGACCCGTAATGTCTGCTGAAAAGAACCTCCCCCCCGTGCTGGCCCTCACCATGGGCGATGTGAACGGGGTGGGTCCGGAAATACTTGCGAAGGCGCTGGCCCGGCCCGAACCTTGGCAGTGGTGTCGTCCCGTCGTGTTCGGTTCCGTGCGCGCGTTGGACGACGCGCTGCGTTTCGCGCCCGGCTGCCCGCCGCCGGTCGCCGCCGAAGACATCGCCATGGCGTTGACGGTGGGAAACGCCGTTCCCGTAATCGAGTGGGGCGAGCCGGGGCCCGATCCGCGGCCGGGCACGCTCGACCCGGAGGCGGGCGCCGCCGCGGTGGCGTGGATCGAGGCGGCCGTGCGCCAGGCGACGGCAAAGCGCGTCGCGGGCATGGTCACCTGCCCCATCAGCAAGGAGTGCATCATCCAGGCGGGCTGTGCGCACACGGGCCACACAACGCTCATCGCGGCCATGACCAGCGCGCTGGACTACCGCATGTGCCTGTTCACGGACACGATGCGCATCGTCCACATCACGGCGCACATGTCGCTGCGCGACGCCATCAGCCGCGTGCGCATGGACCGAATCCTGCGCACCATCCACATCACCGATGACGCCCTGCGGCGCATGGGCATGCCGCGGCCCCGCGTGGCCGTGGCTGCGCTCAATCCGCATGCGGGTGAGGCGGGCACCTTTGGCAGCGAAGAAATTGACGAAATCGCCCCCGCCATTGAGGGGGCATGCGCCGCGGGGGTGGACTGTTCCGGCCCGTGGCCGCCTGACACGGTGTTCCGGCGCATGCAGTTGGGCGAATTCGACGCGGTGGTTGCCATGTACCACGACCAGGGCCACATCCCGCTCAAGCTCATCGCCATGGACGAGGGCGTGAACGTAACGCTGGGCATTCCCATCGTGCGCACCTCGGTGGATCACGGCACGGCCTTCGACATTGCCGGAAAGGGTCTTGCGCGGGAGCACAGCCTCTGTGCCGCCATCCGCATGGCCGCGCAGCTGACGGGATGGGCCGGATGATGCGACGCGAAAGACGCGAACGAAAGAAAGAGGCTGAAAGCCTCTTCCACTTTTCACACGGTGTTCCCCCGCAACGTAGAAGCGGCATCTTGCCGCTTTCCTTCGCGCATTGTGGAAGCGATATCCTGCCGCTTTACTTCGTGCTGCTGCTTGCCACGGCAGTGCTGGCAGGGTCTTCCGCAACGGCCGCACCGGACAGGACTTTTTCCATGCCGGCGAAGCTGACACCCGTGGGGCCCAATCCCAGCGCCATCGCCTGCCGTGATCTGAACGATGACGGGTACATGGACATCGTCACAGCGGATCGGGGCCAGCTTGCCGACCCGCGCGAGGAGCGTCCGGCAAACGACGAGCTGTCCGTGCTCCTGGGCGACGCCAAAAACGGTTTTACCCGGCAAACCCCCTCGCTCAAGACCGGTTTCGGCCCCTACTCCTTGGTTATCGCCAACGTGGACGGACTGAAATGGCCGGACATTGTGGTGGCCAACTTCCACGAGGTGCGGCACCGCGACATCACCGCCTTTCTCAACCTGCGCGCGGAAGACATCTTCAAGCCCGTCGAAATCCGCCTGCCCGACGAGGCGCTTGGCTATGCGCGGCAGAAGGATGGGGAAGGCGTTCCCCTGTTCACGAAACCCGGCTTGACCTCCATCGCGGTGCAGGATGTCAACGGTGACGGCCTGCGCGACCTGCTCGCCGCCGCGTGGAGCAGCGACGCCATCGTCTTCATGACCGGTGACGCGGACGCCATCTTTGCCAATCCGCGCATCCTCCCCGCGCCCGGCGCGCCGCGCGACCTGCGCCTGGGCGACCTGAACGGCGACGGCAAGACGGACATGGCGGTGGCGTACTACGCGACGGCCGAGGTGGGCGTGTGGTTCGGCGACGGGAACGGTAATTTCGCCGAGCACAACCGGTTCACCACGCGGGGCAAACTGCCCACCACGGTGCGCATCGCCGACATGAACGGCGACGGGCTGCCCGACATCATCGTGAGTCACTCGCACACCGAGGACAGTATTGTCGTCTTCTACAACGATTCGGCCGGCGCCTGGGCCTGCTCGCAGGAAATCTGCCTGGGCAAGGACCGCAATGTGCTGGAGTGTGAAATCCGGGACATCGTTGTGGAGGACTTCAATTTCGACAAGCGGCCGGACATTGCCGCGGCCTGTTACGCCTCCGACGAGGTGATCGTGCTGATGAACACCTCGCACGGCCCGGAACTGCCGCTAACCTTCTCCCGCGAGACCTACGCCTTCCCAAAAGGCAAACCGCGCGCCCTGGAGGCGGCGGATTGTCACGGCGAGGGAAGACTGGATCTCGCCGTGGCGCTCTGGGATGCGGACGCCGTGGGCATCATGAAGAACACGACCAAGAAGCCCGAGCCGGAGCCCGAACTGAAGCCCAAGAAATCGCCTGAACCGGAACCGGCTGCAAAGTCCAAGAAGAGCAAATAATCGGTTGGGAATGCGCACCCCGACTGGGTCCCTGCGCAGTGAGACGTACCGGGCGTAAAGGGGACGCATGCCTGTTTCGGATCTGGCACCCCGCGGCAGATCCGAGTCAGGTACTGTGACATGGGCTTGCACCCGACCCATGCGGACGGGTCCGAAGACATGAGCGAAAAGACGGGCATAGGCTTCGCTTCTCGAGGAGACACCGTTACTCTTGCGGATATCCAATCCGTCTGAAAGCCGCAGCCGATACCACCAAATGTCCCCGCGCTTCATTAACGCAAGCATCGCCCAAGTCTCCCTTTTGGGCACAATTCTTGGGTATTATTAGCCACTGGACATAGTGCCAGTGTAGAAGAATGCGAAGGGGATGACCTAGTCTAAGCCTTTGAGGAGGAAGGAGATAGAATTGGTGGAGCCGAGGAGGATCGAACTCCTGACCTCTTGAATGCCATTCAAGCGCTCTCCCAACTGAGCTACGACCCCACGAAAAGGACGCCCAACGCCGTTGGGGGGCGAAGGAAGCATTATTATATCCGTGTGCGGAGCACGGATTCAAGTGCGTGTTTGCGTCTGTGCTTGTGTCGCGCGAGTTCGGGTCGCCGTTCGAATGCGCCACAGAACAATCCGGTGCACACAACATCGGAAATCCCCCCTGTTTGACGCGCTTTGAAGAGGATTGGAACTGGCCGAAGACCGCCGAACGACGGGCTTTCTGCAAGTCCGGCATCTTCCCGTTGCCCGCACTTGGCAATGCGAATGCCGCAGAGGCTATGCTTCGGTTAGCGTGCCGGTGTCCGCGGTAACGCTGCTCAACGGCGGAAACGAAGCCCTGGAGGCAGGGGCCTTGGGTTGTCCGTCTGCGTAATGAGAACGAAAGGTGCATATGAAGCTCACACGGCTGGCAGTAGCGTTGATTGCGGTTGGAGCGGGGCATTGTACGGGGGCGGAACCCTCCCCGGGCGCGCCGCAGAGGATCGAGGTGGACAAGGTGTGGGCAGGGCATCCGGTGCGCTTTGCGCTGCTCACGCACGGTGACCGGCAGTTCGCGGCCTACTATGACGCGGACCGGCACATGACGGTGGCGTCAAGGAAGGTTGACGAAAAGGACTGGCACCGCGTCCGGCTACCGGAGGAAATCAAGTGGGACAGCCATAACTACGTGACCATGGCGGTTGACGACACCGACCGCCTGCACGTGAGCGGCAACATGCACGTGCACCCGCTGGTGTACTTCCGCACGAGGAAGCCGCTGGACATTGACACGCTGGAACGCGCAGCCATGACGGGCGCGCGGGAGGACCGCGTCACCTATCCGTCGTTCTTTGAGGGTGCCTCGGGGGAACTCATTTTCACGTACCGCGACGGATCCAGCGGCAACGGCGACCAGATCCACAACGTGTATGACGCGGCCGCCAAGACATGGCGCCGACTGCTGGACGCGCCGCTGTGCTCGGGCGGCGGGAAAATGAACGCCTATCTGCACGGGCCGGTGAAGGGGCCGGACGGGTGGTTTCATTTGTGCTGGGTTTGGCGCGACACGCCGGATTGCGCCACCAACCATGACGTGTCCTACGCGCGCAGCAGGGACATGGTACACTGGGAAAACGCTGCGGGCGGGGCGCTTGAACTGCCCATCACGGTCAAGAGCAGCGGTGTGGTGGTGGACCCCGTGCCGCCGGGCGGCGGCGTCATCAACGGCTGCGTGAAGGTGGGTTTCGACTGCCAACACCGGCCTGTCGTGAGCTACCACAAGCATGACGCGGCGGGCAGGACGCAGGTCTACAATGCGCGGATGGAAGACGGCGCCTGGAAAATCCGGCAGGCCAGCGACTGGGATTACCGCTGGGAGTTCAAGGGCGGCGGGAGCATTCCCTTCGAGATTGGCGTGTCCCCGGTGGGCGCCGCCAAGGACGGAACCCTGCTGCAGTCCTTCTCGAATGCCAAATGCGGCAGCGGCACATGGAGACTCGACGAGGCAACGCTCAAACCTGTGGGAATGGCGGAACCGGAACGCCGTTCGGGGATGCCGGAGCCGCTGGAAAGCAGTTTTCCGGGCATGCGCGTGATGCGTGCGGAAGACCTGGGCAAAGCATCTGAACCGGACGTGAAGTACTTCCTGCAGTGGGAAACACTCGGTCCAAACCGCGACCGCCCCCGGGAGGGCGAACTGCCGCCGCCTTCCACGCTGTGGCTCGTCAAGACCGGGGCGGCCGAATGACCGGGAGCCGCACCGGGAAGGGGCGGCTACTCCTCAAGAAGC
>CALDSM010000553.1 GCA_937923585.1 uncultured bacterium | reverse complement strand
CTGTGCCGCAGGTGGGCATACACACCGACCTTCTCGATCAGCCGGGACAGGCCGCTCTCAAAATCGCAGCAGTCCCGCAGCGTTTTGGCCGAACGCCCCAGCTTTCCGCGAAACCCGGCAATCTTCGGATAAAGCCGTTCCGCCTCGCCGCAGGCCAGCGCCCACGCCTTGTCCGAGCGAAACAGGGGTTTGAGATTCCATGTGTCCTGTTCCGGAACATCCTGACGCGCAGGGATGCGTTTCTTCTCCGCCATGACGGTGATCCTTCGGGTGGTGTTTGGGTCAAGAAGATGCGGCTTGCGGCCGCACAAGATGCCAGTATATCGGTTATCGCCGGGCCGCGGCCACATCCCGGTCCACAAGAAAGCGCCTGTTCAAGCCATTCCCTTACCGGCGCTTCCACGGGGTCGGGGTGTTTGCCTTCGCTGCCGCAGCCGTGGCCCGTTCCCAGACCACCGCAAACTGTGTTGCCGCCGCCTGGACGCTGTACAGCCGCTGGTACAGCCGCCGGGCGTTCTCCGTGCGCTGGCCGGTGGGTCCGCGCCTTTCCAGCGCCTCGTCTATGGCGTCGCGGAGCGCCTCGTCGTCTTCGGGGTTGACCCAACGGACCACCTCCTGCCGGGCCAGTTCGTCGGGGCCGGCCGGGTCGCCGATGATGACCGGCGCCCCCGTCGCAAAGGCCCTGGCCAGCGCAAAGGGGTCGAGGCTGTACTGCGGCGCAGGCGCCATCACGGGCCAGAAAAGCGCGGCGTTCCACCGTTCTGCCTGCCTGTCCGTGATAAGGTAGTCCGGCAAGTCCGCGCACAGCGCCAGTTCCGCGGGCGTGGGCCGCGCCCCGCCGTCGGGCCGTCCCGCCCACAACACCCGCCGGGCCTCGGGCCGGTTGTCCACCAGTCCCTCACCCGGATAGCCGCCCAGAAAGGTTGCACGCCCCTCCAGCAGGCGGTCCACACGGGGATTGCCCGTCGTCCAGACGGCGGCTCTGGCCGCGATCTCCGGCACCCTGCCCGTGTCGTCCACATCCGCTTCGGTCAGGTCGAGCACGACGCCCTCGCCGTACTGGGCGGCGGCGGCCAGTCCCACCCCCAGGGTATGCGGAAACGCGCCCACGCACACCACCACGCCGCCCGCCACCGATTCAAGGTGGGCGCGGGGATCAAAGGCCTGCGGGGGCGCGGACCCTGCCGGTATGGCAACGCACCGTTCCTGTGCGTCAAATCCCCCCGACCGGAGCGCCGCCGCGAGTGCTTTGCCGCGCGCCATGTCCCCGGGCCGCTGGTCGCAGCACACCACGGTCACGCGCCGTTTGGCGCCCCGTCCGGGACCGGCCAGCCCGCCCGCATAATGGCTCCGCAGGTTCCCAGCGATGACAGGTGCGTCAGTTTCGTGTTCATCGTGCCCGACGGCGTCGGGCCGGTCGTGGGCATCGTGCCGGTGGAGCGCCAGACAGCGGTCCACGCAGACGGCTTCCTGGGCGAAGGTGTACTTGAGTCCCAGATCCCAATCCTGGCCGTGCCGAAGCGATTCTGTGAATCCGCCGAATAGCCGCGGCAGTTCGGCCCGGTGGAGAAAACTGCCCAGGCGGATGCAGTCCTTTTCCGCCAGCCGCTCGTAAGAGAACTCCGGTGCGCGCACCGAACGCAGCCGCGGAGCGCCTGCCGCAGGCGTCTCCACATCCGCCAGCCGCGCAAAGGCACACCAGCGTCCGCGGTGTGCCTCCAGTGCGCGCACCATGGTCTCCAGAAATGCCGGATGCCACAGGCTGTCCGGGTCAAGATAGGCGATGTATTCCCCGCGCGCCTCAAACAGTCCCCGGTTGCGCGCCAGCGCCGCGCCGCCTCGCGCGAGCCGCAGTGCCCGCACCCGCCTGTCACCCGCCGCGCACGCGGCATCGGCCGTGCCGTCGTCGCTGCCGTCATCACACACAAGCAGTTCCCAGTGCGGCCAAGTCTGGCCCGTCACACAGCGGACCGTCTCGCCGACGGTTTTCGCCCGGTTCCGCACGGCCATGACCACCGACACCATCGGTCCGTCGGCGGGGATGTCACGGTGCTCGGCGGCCAGCTTACGCTCACTGGCGCGGAAGATCGCCCCGAAGACTGGCCATTCTCCGCCTTCCAGCAGCGGCTGCAGCAACTGGTGGAATCCGGACTTCTGCCAAGTTTTCGGCGGCGGGGCGGCGGGCGGTTGGGCTTTCGCGATGAGTTCCGGCGCTGAAAGCGCCTTCCACCGGCGGAACTGGGCCATGACTTCCACCGTATCCCCGGTGCCCGCAAGGAACCCCGGTCTCTCCAAGCCCACGGTCACGGACAGCCGGTGAAGCGCAAGACCCACTCGCCAACAGGGCGATCCCGCCGCTCGCAGCAGCTCCCGGTGCATGGCGGGCACCATTTCGGCCAGCCGCGCGAACCCCGCCCGTGCCTCATCGCGGTCCAACGTCCCAGCCTCGAGCCGGTCCACCAGTTCGCGCTGCACATGCACCGCCTCCTCCCGCCATGCGGCAACCAGCCCGAGTGGCCCTTTCGGGCCGGTCTTCGCCAGACCCAACCGGCACCCCAGCCGCCACCACCGGGCGGAGTTCATTTCGGATGCGGCAAGGCACAGGTTGTCCAGCCATTCGGAGACCAGCAGGGTCTCCTCCAGCCAATGGGCGCGTTCCCCTGCCGACAGGGGGGCGGGTTCAAAACTTCCGGGTTGGTCCTGTAACATGAATGAGTCCGAAAAGTATTGTCGGGACGATGATTGCCCTATCCTAACCCACCTCCGCACAGCAGTCAAAATGCCGCGTTTTCACACCCTCTTGGCGCGGGAATAATGAGAAATATGCGGAGGTGTCTGTATGAGGATTTGCAATCGGGGTTGCTTTTTGCCAAGTATTTATGGTGAAGTCTCCGTTTCAGTGGCGGGCGCATGCGACAACTGTGCGCCGTTATCCGGCCCCAACCGGACGCCGCCGTGAGGCGGAAACGCCCAAACCAGCAGAGGACAAATGCTTTGAAACTTGTTATTGTTGAATCTCCGGCCAAGGCACAGACCATTGGCAAATTTTTGGGCCAGCAATATAAAGTCGTGGCCAGTTACGGCCATATCCGCGATCTGCCCAAGTCGGCCGACGAGGTTCCGGAGGAGTGCAAATCCGAACCCTGGGCGCGGCTTGCCGTGGACGTGGATCATGGGTTCAGTCCGGTTTACGTGGTGCAGAAAGAGAGCAAGAAGAACCTCGCTGAACTGAAGAAGCTGTGCAAGGAGGCCGAAGAGGTCATTCTCGCAACGGACGAAGACCGCGAGGGAGAGTCCATCAGCTGGCACCTGCTGGAGGTGCTCAAGCCGAAAGTGCCGGTCAGCCGGATCGCGTTCCATGAAATCACCAAGACGGCCATCGAGCAGGCCGTGGCCTCGCCGCGCCAGGTCAACGACCAGTTGGTGCGCGCCCAGGAAACGCGCCGCATCCTGGACCGGCTGTTCGGCTACGAACTGTCGCCGGTGCTGTGGAAGCGGGTCCGCACAGGCCTGAGCGCGGGCCGGGTGCAGAGCGTGGCTGTGCGGCTGGTGGTGGAGCGCGAGGAGGAGCGCCGCGCTTTCCACCGCGCCGAATACTGGGATGTGGAGGCCAAACTCGCTGCGGGCGGCAAGGAATTCACCGCCGAACTGGTGTCGCTGGACGGCAAACGCGTGGCCGAGGGCAAGGACTTTGACCCCGCCACGGGGCAGCTCAAGGGCGGGAACGGTGAGCGGGCCGTCTGGCTCGACCGCGCCGCCGCGGAAGATCTGGCGCGCGCCGCCCTCGGGGCGGTTCCCTGGCGCGTGGCCTCGGTAGATCAGAAGGAGACGCGCCAGCGGCCGCAGCCGCCGTTCATCACGTCCACGCTGCAGCAGGCCGCCTCATCCGCCTTCGGCCTGTCGCCGCGCCGGACCATGGAAATCGCCCAGCGGCTCTATGAGGGCGTGGACCTCGGCGAAGGCGAGCGCGAAGGCTTGATCACCTACATGCGCACCGATTCGGTCGTGCTCAGCGAACGGGCGCTGGCCGAGGCGGGCGAGGTCATCGGCAGGCTTTTCGGCGACCGCTATCACGCGCGCCGCCAGTACACGACCAAGTCGCGCATGGCCCAGGAAGCCCACGAGGCGATCCGGCCCACGCACCTGTCGCGCACGCCCGAGTCCGTTGCCCGGTACCTGACACCGGACGAACTCAAGCTGTACCGGCTCGTGTGGAACCGCGCCGTCGCATCGCAGATGGCCGACGCCGAACTGCAGAAGACCACCGTTGACATTGAGGCCAACGCCGCCGGACAGCGCGCGCTCTTCCGCGCCGCAGGCCAGGTGATTACCTTCGCCGGGTTCCTGCGGGTCATGGAAAGCCAGCAGAAAGAGGCCGAACTGCCCGCGCTCACCGAAGGCATGCTGGCAGGGCCCGGACAAGCGGTTGCCATTGATGCGGTGGACCCGGTGTCGCATGAAACACAGCCGCCCGCGCGCTACACGGAAGCGTCGCTCGTGCGCAGGCTGGAGGAGGAGGGCATCGGCCGTCCCTCCACCTATGCGCCCACCATCTCCATCATCCAGTTACGCGGCTACGTCGAGCGCGTCGGGCAGGCGCTGGCGCCCTCCTATCTGGGCATCGCCGTGACCATTCTGCTCCGGGGCCATTTCGCCGAATACGTGGACCTCGGATTCACGGCGCAGATGGAGGAGGTGCTCGACGAAATCGCAGAAGGCGCGCGCGAATGGGTGGACTTCCTAAACCGCTTTTACCACGGCACACCCGGCGCGGCGGGGGAGAAGGGGCTCAAACCCCGTATCGCCGCGGAACTGGGGAACATCGAGTACCCTGCCATTCCCGTCGGTGAAACGCCCGACGGACAGCCGCTCATCGTGCGGCTCGGGCGCAGTGCCCCCTTCCTCCAGCGCGGCGAGGGCGGCGAGGGCAACGTTGTGTCCATCCCCAAGGGGCTGTATTACGACGAACTGTCCGTGGAGAAGGCGCTGGGACTGCTCGAAGCCTCGTCCAAAGCATCCGAAGGACTGGGAACCGATCCCAAGACGGGCATGCACGTGTATGCCTTCGTTGGCCCCTACGGCCCCTACGTGCAGTTGGGCGACAGCGGCGGCGGCAAGGGCCCCAAGCCCAAGCGCGCCAGCCTGCCCAAGGGCACACTCATCGAAAGCGTTACCCTCGAAACCGCGCTCAACTACCTCTCCCTGCCGCGTGCCCTGGGCGATCACCCCGAGAAGGGCAAGACCGTGGTGGTTAACATCGGCCGCTTCGGCCCCTACGTCGGGTGCGACGGCGAGTTCCGCAGCCTCGACAAGGGCGAGAACGTGTTCGGCGTCACCCTGGAGCGCGCCGTCGCGCTGCTCAACCAGCCCAAGCCCAGCGGCGCCAAGAAGCTGGTCAAGAGCCTCGGCAAAGCGCCGGGCACCGAAACCACCGTTGATGTCTACGAGGGCCGTTACGGCCCCTACGTCACCGATGGGAAAGTCAACGCCACCCTTCCCAAGCCCACCGACCCCATGCAGGTGACCATGGAAGAGGCGCTCGCCCTGCTGGTCGTCGCCGCCGAAAAGAAGCCCAGCCGCCCGGCCAAGCGCCGCGGCGCGCCCGTCAAGAAGGCCGCAGCGGCAAAGAAGAAGCCTGCGGCAAAGAAGAAACCTAGCGCCTGATCTTTCTACAGACGCCATTCCCCTTTTTGAGTGCCGTGGCCATGCCGCCGCTTTCACTTGCGGAAGCAATGCTTTCGCACCCGGTTATGTCCGGGCCAAGAAGAGCGGCGGCATGGCCGCACGCACTCAAGAAGGGTTGCCCTCGTCAAGGTCTTGGGAGGGGCATTACTTCCCGACCATGACCATCCAGAGGATGCCGAACCGGTCATGGGCCATGCCGAAAAGCGGGGAGAAGAAAGTCTTGGCCAGGGGCATTTGCACGGCCCCGCCGTCGGACAGCGCGGCGAACAGGCGTTCCGCCTCGGCTTCGGTGGTCACGGTGAGCGCCAGGGAAAACCCGTGAAACTTGGTCTCCCCGTGGCACAGCCCGTCGGAGGCCCAGACCTCGGTGTCCCCGATGCGGAAACTGCAATGCATCACCTTGTCTTCCGTGCCGGGCTTGCAGCCGCCTTCCGGGTTGTCCTTGTAGCGCACGAGTTCCGTCACTTTGGCGCCCGCCGCGCTGCGGTAGAACGCAAGCGCCTCATCGCAGCGGCCTTCAAAGAACAGATAGGGTTGAATGTGCATGGTGCTTCTTCCTTCTTTGTCACCATTATAGTCCAACCGCCACCGGCGGGCCGGAATTCCCAACCTGTCGCCGTCATTGCGAGCCTCAGACCGCCATGGGCGGCGATTTGCTACAGAAAGCCGGTGTCGGCATATGGGACAGCCGCCCTCGGCTGTCGACTCGCGACGAACACCCCGGGCCGACAGGCGAGGGCGCCTGTCCCACACCTTCTTAACAGCGAAAGCGCGGCAATCCCGTTCTCGCGATTGCCCGGACCTTGGCCTCTGGCTCCAAGGAGATTGCCGCGCTTCGCCCGCAATGACGGCGTGCATCTTCTCGCTGAATCGCCGCCGTGTTTCCGCTTTTCGCGAAATTCGCCATTTGCCTCTGCAATGCGGTATACTAGGCGCAATGCAAGAAGAGGAAACCTCTCACGCCGGATCGGGGTCGGCTTGTATGCCGAGTTGCCGGCTGGATCATCCTTCCAGCGGCACGCGTATATCCCAGTGTTTTCCGGCACGCACAACCCACAGGACAATTGAATCCGCCCCATGACATTTGATGAATTTGATCTCGACCCGCGCTGCCTGCGCGTGCTCGAGGGCCAGGGCATCACCGAACCGACGCCCATCCAGGAACTGGCCATTCCCCCCGTCCTAACCGGCCGCGACCTCATTGCCACCGCCCAGACGGGCACCGGCAAGACCCTCGCCTTTTCGCTGCCGACGCTGTCGCGTCTGGCCGGCGAAAAGCCCGGTCCGAACCGCATGCTGGTGCTCACGCCCACCCGCGAACTCGCCCAGCAGGTCGAGTCCGTCATCGCGCCCTTTGCCAAAAAGCTGCACATGCACTCCGTCGTCGTGTACGGCGGCGCGGGCATGCAGCAGCAGGCGGACAAGCTGCGGCGCGGCTGCGACATCGTCGTGGCCACGCCGGGCCGCCTGCTCGACCACATGGGCCGCGGCAACGTGCGGTTCACCCATCTCGACATTCTGGTCTTTGACGAGGCGGACCGCATGCTCGACATGGGTTTCCTGCCGGACATCCGCCGGATACTGGGCAAGCTGCCCCGCGACCGGCAGACGCTCATGTTCTCGGCCACCTTCGCCGACGAGTTGCGCAGCCTATCCGCAGATATGATGACCGATCCGGAACGGGTCGGTGCGGGTCCGGCGGCGCGGCCGGTGGATGCGGTGCGCCAGGTGGTCTATCCCGTGCGACAGGACGAGAAGGCCAAGCTCCTGCTCCAGATCTTCAAGGAGAACGAGATTGACTCGGCGCTGGTGTTCATGCGCACCAAGCACCGCACCGACCGCCTGGGCCACATGCTCAAGCAGGCCGGGTTCAACGCGGCGTTCATCCACGGCGACCTGTCGCAGGCGCACCGGCAGAGGGCGCTGGAGGGCTTCCGCTCGGGCCGGCAGAACATCCTTGTCGCCACCGACGTGGCCGCGCGCGGCCTCGACATTGACGGCATCTCGCACGTGATCAACTACGACATTCCGCAGACCGCCGACGACTACATCCACCGCATCGGCCGCACCGCCCGCGCCCAGCGCGAGGGCGACGCGATCACCTTCGTCTGCCCGAACGAGCATTCCGCCCTCGGCGCCATTGAAAAGGCGCTCGGGCAGAACCTGCCCCGCAAGGAATACGAGGGCGCGCCGGTGATCATCAGCACCTACCACGCCCCCGGAACGAAGACCACCGCGGGGGCGGCCGCCACGCGCCGCATGCGCGGGCGAAGCCTGCTCCGCAGGCGGTAAAGGGCAAGGGCAAGACAAGAAACCTGTTAACATGGATGAACAGGATAGACAGGATAAGGCAGAAAATTCCGCTGCACTTCATCCTGTGTGTCCTGTACATCCATGTTAATGCGTTCTTCCTTTCTTCCTTTCTTCGTATCTGCCTTCTATGTGTTCTTTGCGATCTTTGTGGTAGATTTTCCTTTCTTCTGAACCGCATAGAACGCAAAGATCGCAAAGGAGAAGGCTTCATGAAAGGCGTCTTTGGTCGCGGTCGCCAAAGAAGCCAGGACTGGGCTTGCAGGGGATCGATCGTTATCCATAGACTCGATTCATGCCGATTATTTGTGGGCTGGTGGAATTGGGAGCATATCTGAACCGTCCAGAATCGTTGAGGAGGAGAACGCATGGACAGCGAGGAAATCAGCGCGGCAGCAAAAGGGGCACCGGAGGCGGAGTTCCTCTTTCTTGATATCGCATACAAGGCCAAGGGCACGCCTGATGATGCGGGAAGCACGTGCGGCAAGAGGCGGAAGATCGCTTTGGAGGTTGTGCTGTGGGTGATCCTTGCCGGCGGGTTTGTCCTCTTCTCATGGGAACACATCAGTTCGGCGAATGCAGCCCGGGCAGCCGGGACCGCGGACGGCAGCCTGCATGCCCTGAACCCACTGGCCCAGATACTACTGGGGGCGCTCGTCTGGACACGCATGGCGCGCACTTGGATGGGAGAAGAAACTGCGGCATTACGGATACATCTGTGCGGCCGGAGGATTGAGGTGACTCCCAAGTGGGACAAGGGAGTGACATATTTCTTCACCGACAACATTGACCGCATCGTCGTCACTGAACCGGCGTTTGAAAGCAGGCCGCCGCGCATGACCCTAATCGAGAAGAGCAAGCGCATACATACAATCCGGCGCCTGTCGGACACGTCGCGACTGGGTGGATTTGCTGAGTTCTGCCGCGATGCGCAGTTTGGTTATGAACAGCGCAAAGACTCGCGCACTAAAGCGGCGCTCTACATTGGGATCAGTCTGGCGCTCTTCTTTGTCCTCACGGTGACCCTCGATCCTTTGCGACCGGTCCAGACTGTAATGGAGGTGTCCTGCCTCGGATTGGTGGTACTCCTCTTGGGGTTGATGTCCCGCGAGCGTTGCTGACGGGCGACGCAATCTCTGCCCGCGCGCCCCTCAAGAGACCGCCAAAATGGCGGCGCGCCCAGTGAAAGTTGTGCCTATCCCCGCTCGGGTTTTGCCCGTCGCAGCAGGAGTCCGGTGATGGCGCCGAGCGCGGACACGTCCTCGTAGAGCACGGCGGACACGGCATTGGTCAGGGGCATTTCCACGCCCATCTTTTGTGCGAGCGCTTTGGCTGACTTGGCGGTGCGCACGCCTTCGGCGACCATCGGCGATCCTGCCAGGATTTCCTCCAGCGTCTTGCCCTGGGCGAGGAGTTCGCCGACGCGGCGGTTGCGCGAATGGCGGCTGGAACAGGTCACAATCAGATCGCCCATGCCGCTGAGTCCGGCAAACGTGAGCGGTTCGGCGCCGCAGGCGACGCCCAGCCGCGCAATCTCGGCCAGGCCGCGCGTCATGAGCATGGCCTTGGCGTTGTCGCCCAGCGCCAATCCGTCGCAGACTCCCGCCGCGATGGCGATGACATTCTTCAACGCACCGCCCAGTTCCACGCCGACGATGTCGGGGCTGGTGTACACGCGGAACTCGGGCGCAAAGAAGGCGCACTGCATCAGTTCGCGCGCGTCCCGGTCTGCGCTGGCCGCGACAATGGATGCGGGCAGATCGCGGCCCACCTCCTCGGCGTGCGTCGGCCCGCTTAGCGACGCGATGGGGCCGCCGTCGGGTGCCACCTGGGCGATGACCTCGCTCATGCGCAGCAGCGTGTCGTTCTCGATGCCTTTGGCCACGCTGACCCGTATGGTGCGGGGCGAAAAGCGCAAAGTCGAGGCGGCGTGGCGCATTGCGTGCGACGGCACGGCGTACACCGCGACCTCGGCGTCTGGATTAATCTCGCGGGAAACCTCCACCGAATCCGGCAGATGAACGCCCGGCAGCAACGCCGGATGCTCGCGCGTTTCCCGCAGCATATCCGCGCTGTCCCCGTTGCGGCACCACAGCTGCACGGTCTGGCCGTTGAGCGCCAGCCGCCGCGCTAGCGCAAGCCCCCATCCCCCCGCGCCAATCACCTGTACCTTCATGGACATGATTACTCGACCTCTTCTTGTGAGCGTGTGTACGGTCCTTTAAGCAAACACGCGTTGTATCCCGATTATGCTGTCTTGAAAGGTTGACCGGAATGGCGGCCTGTCTTGGGTCCCCCTTTGAAGGGGGCGCCCCGCCGCAGGCGGGGCGGGGGATGTGTAATCTTGGGCAAACCTGGGGACAAACATCCCCCGCCCCGCCTTTCGGCGGTCACCCCCCTCAAGCGGGGACCTGTACATGCCCGCGTCCATGTTGTACGCGATCAGAACTGCGCGCTCCCAAGTTCTTTCTCGTTCCCAAGTTGCACTTGGGGACGCGCCTGCCTGCGAAGTTGCACTTCGCGGCACCGGGGCATGGTCCCACGCACGCCGTGAAAGACTTCAATCAGATTCCCGCGTTCTTGCGCAGGCGCATGAGCGCGTCAACCGACTCCTGGGGTATGACACCCCGGTTGTCGGGCGGAACGTCGAGCAACATGTTCACGCCACGCGCCCGGCACATCTGAAGCTGTTCGGCCAGGGACTTGTCGTCGCGCGGCTTGTCTCCCTCGACCCAGAACCAGTCCTTGCCCAGCGGGTCGCAGACCTCGCCCGGCATGTAATACTCCCTGCCCTCGATCTCGCGGTACTTCTGGAAGCCCTTGTCATTGGGCAGGCTGCGCTCGATGGCGATGATGTCCGACGGCCACGCGTATTCGACGTCGTAGGTGTCCTGCGTCGAGATGCCGCTGTTCATCATGATCACCGTCTCGGGCTGGAGCTTCGCGATATGCTCGTACAGGAAGGTGCGGTAACCGCGGCCCAGCGCGCCGGGGATGTCAATCCATGTCTCGGCAATCGGCCCGTACTGCGTCAGCAATTCGGCGACCTGCTTCGTCTGAAAAGTCTGGTAGGTCGAGGTGGTGTAATGGTCCGGGCCGTCGGACCAGGTCCGGCTGCCGAAGCGGTTGTGGTTGTCCCAGGAGCAGTAATAGAACCCGGGCAGCACGCCTTTTTCACGGCAGGCCGTGACGAATTTCTCGACGACATCCGTTTTGTAGGGGCCGTTGGCCACCGAATAGTCCGTGTGCTTCGTCGGCCATAGGCAGTGTCCCGCCACATGCTTTGTGGTCAGTATCGCGTACTTCATGCCCGCGTCGCGCGCAACCGAAATCCACTGGCCCACATCCAGCGCAGCCGGCGCGTAGGTTTCCAGCGGGTCGTTTCCCGTGGGCAGTTCCTTGCCCACAAAGGTGCTCATGCCGAAGTGGATGAACATGCCGTAGCCTAGCGATTCCCACGCCTTGAGCTGCTTCAGGCTGAGCCGCTGGCTGCCCTCTTTCTCCCCGCTGTTCCCGCGTGGCAGGCCCCCCGACTGTGCTTCCGCGGGAACAGCCGCCATCCCGGCCGCCGCGGCCGACGCCCCCAGAAATCCCCGTCTGGAAAAACCCTTCTTTTCATGCATGGTGTTTTCCTTTCTTTTTGGGTCTTCTTCGACCTTCAGCCTTTGCCCTTTGTCCTTCTTTACGCTTCCCGGCATGCCCTCACACAGTAGCTGGTCAGCGCCCGGCGCAACCAGGCGTAGCGGCCCTCCGTGAGCGCCTCACGCATGCCCTTCTCGATGTTGTCCATGCCGGGGATGAATCGGCCTGCCTTCCGCACCTTCTCGAATGCCTGAAAGGCCGTCCCGGCTTCCTCCGTCAGTTTGCGGACCATTTCGTCGGGAACGGCAACCGAGAATCCCGAAATGCCGGTCTCCGGTGCCAGTCCGAAACTCCGCAGTTCATAGGGCCCCAGGGTCAGTGTCCACAGCTGCGCCGCGGCAATCGCATTCCCGCTGGCCAGGTCGCGCAGCCCCTGCGGTTCCGCGCCAAACACGAGGGTGACGTCAACCGGGTAATACTCCCGGTTGACGGCATACACGTAGCGCATGCCGTCGGATACCAGCGTCCGGACTGCGACGGGATCGTCGGTCTTCCCGGTCGTGTCGAATTTCCTGCACGGCAGCGCCCGGTAAGCGCGCGCAAATTGCGCAATCTCCTCCGTGTGCGCCTTGTCCAGGAACAGACCGCCGCGCGTGATGCGGCATGCGTCCAAATCCGCCACGGCTGCGGCGTAGGGTTCCAGGAAATGCGCCCCTGCCGGGAAAGCCGGTGTGATGCGCAGTTGCGAATCCCACCAGAATCCGTCCTTGGGATACTCCGAATTCAGGCGCAGCACGCCTTCTGCCGGTTTCCCGTCCATGACCCTGACACCGTCCAGGTTGGCGTCGTCCTCCTCCGGGGTGAACCACACGTGTTTGCCCCACGCCTCCACCCAGCAGTTGAAGATGATCGCGCCCGGCTTCGCGTGCCGGTGCAGCGCGTCAATCGTTTCCTGCTCAAGAAAATCCTGATCGCGGTACATCGTTGTCTCGCCGACGGGAAGATTGACGCCCCCTGCTGGGCGCGAGCCGTGCCCGCCGCGATCCCGGGTGTTGCCCATGCCGCGGTCCACCTCCAGGCCCGGCTCGTCCCCGTACAGTGTGACATCAATCCCGGCATCGCGGGCCAGTTCCAGGCCGTTGGAATAATTTTCAAGCCTGCGCGAA
>CALDSM010000552.1 GCA_937923585.1 uncultured bacterium | reverse complement strand
TCAACGGCGACTACGCCAGCGACGCGCTGGCGGCGCAGGTCGGCGGCATCGGCATTGCGCCCGGCGCCAACATCAACTACGAAACCGGCAGGGCCGTGTTCGAGGCGACCCACGGCACCGCGCCCAAGTATGCCAACCTCGACAAGGTCAACCCGAGCAGCGTCGTGCTGTCCGGCGTGATGATGTTCGAGTACCTGGGCTGGCAGGAGGCCGCGGACGCGATCATCGGCGGGCTCACCAAGACCTTCGCACAGAAGCGCGTCACCTACGATTTCGCCCGGCAGATGGAGGGCGCCACGCTGCTCAAGTGCAGCGAGTTTGCCCAGGCCGTGACGGAGAATTTCTGACACAGGCCATTGTTGCGGACAGCCGGGCCCCCGGGCAGCGCTTGAGTGCGCGGCCCGGGGGATTTCCTTTGAAGTTACACTTTGGCCGAGTGGCGCAACAACCAACGCTCGCCGGGCCTGCCGCCACCGTCTTCCGAAGAACCGCGCCCGTTTTGAGCCCCGTGCCCGGTTATGGCAGAATTGACACAGGTGCCATGCAATATCAACGGAGGTGGCGTCATGCCGCTGCAGCGATACGAACTTGGCGGGCCGGAGGGACTGGACCGGTTTGCGGGCCTGTTCCGCTATGCCCAGGTGGGGCGTTGCGTCAACGGCGCGGCCCATGAGATCAACAACCATCTCACGGCCATGATGGCCTACGCCGACCTGGTGCAGATGGACTCGGGCATCGCCGACGATGCCCGCCAGATGGTGGAACGGATCATTGACGCGGCCGAGAAGTGCAGTGAACTCGTGTCGAGCCTGAACGCGGTGGCGCGCAAGGACTGGGACCTGCACAACCAGATTGACCTCAGAAAGGTGGTCGGCGACGCGCTGCGCCTGCGCGAGCACGCGCTGAAGCACGAGAAGATCAGCGTGGAGTTTGACTGTCCCGCCGAGGCGGTCCGGCTGGTGGGCGACGGCCCAAAACTGCAAATGGCGGTGGTGCACCTGCTGCTCAACGCCGAGGAGGCGCTGGAGGCGGCCACCGTAAAGGAACTGCGGGTGCGGCTGTGCCGGGAAGGCAGGGAGGCCCGCATAACCGTGTGGAACTCCGGGGCCGCGATTGATCCGGCGGACTGCGGAGCCCTGTTTGAGCCCTTCATGACCGACAAGTACGGCGTGCATGTCGGTTTCGGTCTCGCCGCCGTGCGCAGGGCGGCCGCCTACCACGGCGGTTCCGTCGCCTACGATCCGGAAACGGGGTTCGTGCTCGCGCTGCCGCTGGCGGAAGGTTCCGCCGAGCAGGCATAATTTGGAGTGCGGTGGCAACGACACCGCTTTGGCTTGCATTTTGCGGAACCTTCGTGGTCGGTGCATCAGCCAGCCAAAGCGGTGTCGCTGCCACCGCACTCCAAAAGGGTTCTCTATTCCAAACCTCGGAGCAATTTGCCATGAGCGACTCGTCCGGCCCGGCACTGAACCGCCGCGCCTTTCTCGAACTGGCCGCCCTGACCGGCGGGTTGGCCGCGGGCGCGGTGAACACCGTCGCCGCGGCGTCCGCGGAGGAAGCCAAAATGAACACGCCCGACGGCGCCTACCGGTACTGGATTTACGGCTGCGGTGACAAGCCGGCCGAGACCTGCAAGGCGATGAAAGAACTGGGCTACCACGTGGTGGTCGGCGGCGACGCGAAGACCGTTGAGGCGATCACCGCGGCCGGCATGGAGGCGTGGCAGTGCGGCGGCGCCTTCGGCACGGGCGAGGACGATAAGGAGAACCTGGCGCTCGACATCAGCGGCACGCCGCGCGTGTGGTTCGGCTCGGGTTCACCCAACAGCCCCGTCCTTCGCGAGCGCAACCTGAAATCCTACGAGAGCATGGCCGCGATGCCGGGCGTTACCGGCGTGTTGGTGGACGGGTGCCGCTTCGCGTCGCCCGCATCCGGGTTGATGGCCTTCCTCACCGACTTCTCCGCGCACAGCGAGAAGAAGGCCGCCGCGCTCGGGTTTGATTTCGCGCGCATCAGGCAGGATGTCACGGCGCTCCACGCCGCTGTCACCGGTTTCAAAGACGGCATGGGCCGCTGGCCCTGGATGCAGTCGCCCGTCGGCGTGGTGGAGTGGCTGACGGCCCATCCCGGCGTGCTCGACTGGCTGCGCTTCCGGCGGGCCTGCACCACGGAGCATTTCCGCGACATCGCGAAGATTCTGCACGGCGCGGGCAAGCGCATGGGCGTGTACATCTTCACTCCCTCCTTTGCGCCGCTGGTCGGCCAGTCCTACGCCGACCTGGCTGAATTCGTGGACGTGTTCTGCCCGATGATCTACCGCAACTATGCCGACCGGCCCGGCATCGCCTGCCTGAACTGGGAACTGACGATCATCCCGGAAGAACTGGGCCTGTCCGGCGCGCCCGAGGAGGAGGCTGCCCTGAGCCTGTTCCTGAGCCTGACCGGCATGACGCAGTGTGTCACCGCGCGCAGGGTGAAACATATCCAGACGGCGGTGCCGCCGCAGGCCGTCGGCCACGAGACCGCCATGGCCCGCGCGCAGGCGCCTGGCAAAGAACTCGCCCCGATAGTCCACATAGACGACCCGCAGATGGGCGAGACCGCCGACTGCGTGCGGCGCGCCAACGCCGACGGCATTGCTTTCTTCCTGTACAAGGAGAACTGGAAGGCACTGACCGGCCCGGCGTTCACCGCATAAGGCCATGAAGGGCCGTGAGAAGGAATCGGATGTTTCCGCACGGCTGCGCATGCAAGGTTGCAGCAGGCGGCGAGGGAGCGCATGAACCGAAGATCCGACAAAGACCTCTACTCCATCATAGGCGCCGGGCCCGGCGCCTCGGCGGAGGAGATTCGGGCCGCCTACATGGCGCGGGCCAGGGTGCTGCATCCGGACCGTTTTGACCGGGACCGCCAGCCGGGGGACTGGCACAGCGGCAACGGCATGATGGCCGAACTGAACGAGGCGTATGCGGTGCTGCGCGATGCGGACAGCCGCGCGGAGTACGATCAGGTGTGGGCCTACCGCCGCCAGTTGCATGAAGCGCCGCCGTCGGGCGCGGAGACTCCCTCATCCGCAATGTCCCCCGCTGAGTTCGGCGAACTGGCGTCCGGCCGGGCCCGTTTCGCGGAGATGCCTGAACGCACGCAATCCCGGCTGGTCAGCCGCCAGAACAACGCCGGCATTGAACAGGTCCAGATTTCGCTGGACTCCATTGGGCGCAACCTCCTGCTGACGGCGGTGCTGGCGACCTGGTTTCTGTCGCTCCTTTTCGACGCGGCTGGGGCACCGTGGGGGGCGATCGGCCTCCTGTGGCGCTTCGGGGCAACTCTGGCGGTGGGATTCCTGATTGGGCTCAACCTGGTCAAGATCGTCCGCTGGATGCGGTCCGCCCTCACGCCACATTTCTACGTCACGCCGCTCTACTTCATTAGAACGGAATACGACACCGTGTCCTTCCGCCCCCTCTGGATGCTCAAGGATGTCGCCGTCACCCACCATCGCGGCATCCGGTCGTACCGGGGCGCAAGCATTGTGTTCCAGTTTGGCGACTGCGAGGAAACGGTGCGGGTTCGGTCGAGGCGGGGTGTCGAGGTGTTGTTCGAACGGCTGCGGCAGTACGACACGCGGCTGCGGGTGGCCTTTGCCAACCGGGACGCGGACTACCTCCTTCGGAACGACGACTTTTTCCAGGTTAAGGGCACGGTAGCCCCGTCGGCAGAGGTCCTGCCGCGGTGGAGCCGTGTGTTGATCCTGACGGCCGCACCGATCCTGGCAGGGGTTGTCTTTGGCGCGGCGGTTGCCGTCAATGCGCATGCGCCCGGAGGATGGCTGGACCATGCGGTCCCCCGCCCTGTTTCAGGGTCGTCCCAGAATGTCGGCGACGCAGTCCGGGTCGTTCTGGCATTGGCCCTCCTTTCGTTTCTCGCCTTTGCCGGTATTTCACTGGCGCGGCGGGGCCGGACTGTACAGGAATCCGAACCGTCCGGTGCCGTGAAACGCTATTTGAAGCATGCCGAAGCAGTTGAAGACAACCATTGTCGCGGGAACGGCGACCCTCCAGAGGGTGGATGCGCCCGCGATTCCCAGTAATTCCCGACCGAACAGGTGTCCGAACTCCCGGACAGGAGGAACCATGCTGAATTTCAGTCTACTGCGCGGGGGACAAGCACACGCCGCATTTGGGAGCGCAATCAACAGGAAACGGCTTGTGCAATGGGCCGCGGCATGGTGCCTGCTCGTGGCCTGCGGTTCGCTGCACGCCCAACCGGCCCCGGAAGCCGCCCCGCCGACCGCATCCCCCGGTGCCGCTTCCGTGAAAATATACCCGCTACCCGAGGGCGAGCCCGCCGCGCCCGTCGTCATCACCGCGAACGGGCAGCCGCTGCCCGTGTCGCTGTGCTATGTAGATCGGAAGAGCACACGTCTGAACTCCAGTCACGATCAGATCTC
>CALDSM010000551.1 GCA_937923585.1 uncultured bacterium | reverse complement strand
CCGAACAGATCGGCCCGGACGAGATCCACCTGATCAAGAGCGACAACCACCACGGGAATTTCCTCGACGCCGTGCGGACGCGCGCGAAGACGGTCACGCCCGTGGAGGCGGCCCACCGTTCGATCATGGTTGCCCACGTGGGCATGGCCGCCATGAAGCTGGAACGCAAGCTGAGGTTCGACCCGGAAAAGGAGTGTTTCGTGGATGATGACGACGCAAACCGCATGCTCAGCCGCGCCATGCGCGCACCCTGGCACCTCTAGGCCAACCGGGAAAGGGAGACATACCATGAAGACGAATCTCACATTGACCCGGTTCCTCGCGGTGCTGCTCGCGGTCCTGTTTGTCGCCCCGCTGGCCACCGCCGCACCGTCGCTCAAGGCGCTGATTGTGACGGGACAGAACAACCACAACTGGCCCGTCAGTTCGCCCGTGATCAAGATCATGCTGGAAGACACGGGCCTGTTCACCGTGGACACGGCCACGTCGCCCAAGGAAGGCGGCGACATGTCGGGCTTCACGCCCAATTTCAGCGACTACGGCGTGGTTGTGCTCGACTACACCGGCGACAACTGGCCGGAAGTGACGCGCAAGGCCTTCCTGGATTACGTGTCCAACGGCGGCGGCGTGGTGGTCGTCCACGCGGCAGACAACGCTTTCCCCGACTGGCCCGAATTCAACGAAATTATCGGCCTGGGCGGATGGGGCAACCGCGACGAGAAGAGCGGCCCCTATCTGCGCTGGGTGGACGGCAAGGCGGTGCAGGTGGCCGAGCCCGGACCCGGCGGCGGCCACGGCAAGAACCTCCCCTACCAGGTCATCAACCGCGCCCCGGACCATCCCATCATCAAGGGACTGCCCGAAAAGTGGATGCACGGCAGCGACGAGCTGTACCACCTGCTGCGCGGCCCGGGAAAGAACCTGACCGTGCTGGCCACGGCGCTTTCCGAAAAGGAGAAGAACGGCACCGGCAACCATGAACCGGTTCTGTTCACCATCGCCTACGGCAAGGGGCGGGTGTTTCACACCGTGCTCGGCCACGCGGGCGACACGCAGCAGGATTCGCCCGCCCTCCAGTGCGTCGGTTTCATCACGACGCTCCAGCGCGGCGCGGAATGGGCCGCCACCGGACAGGTCACCCAGACGGTGCCGGACGACTTCCCCACGGCGGACGCGGTAAGCCTGCGCCCGAACTACCGCCGGCCGACACTGGACTCGCTGGCCGCTCTGCTGCCGAAGATCAAGGCATACAAGTTCAACGACAGCATCGAACCGCTCGTGGCCTTTGAGAGCGCGTGCCGCGCCGCCACCAAGGCCGGAGCCTCGGTTACGCCGATAGAGGACGCGCTACTCGAAGTGCTGCGCGCTGACGCATCCACCGACGCAAAACGCTGGGCCTGCAAGATACTCAGCCTCTATGCGTCGGACAAGAGCCTGCCGGCGCTTGCCGGGATGCTCGGCGACCGCGAATCCGCGGACATGGCGCGGCTCGTGCTCCAGCGCCTCCCCGGCAAGGCGGCGGACCAGGTCCTGATTGACGCGCTGAAGACCGCGCAGGGTCCCGTGGCGGCGGGCATCGCACAGACCCTCGGCGCGCGCGGCGCGGCCAGTGCGGCGCAACCCCTGGCGGTGCTGCTGGGCAATGCGGACACGTCCGTGGCAACCGCCGCGGCGGAGGCGCTGGCCGACCTGGGCGCCAGCGAACCGCTTTTCAATGCGCTGGCAGGCGCTTCGGCGGAAACGAAACCCGTCATTGAAGACGCGCTGCTGCGCTGCGCGCAGAAACTGGCCGAAGCGGGCAAGGCGGAGGAGGCCCGGTTCGTGTTTGGCTCGCTCAACAAGCCCGAGTGCGGCGATGCGGTGCGCGGCGCCGCGCTGGAAGGCCTGATCGCGGCAGCGGGCGACCAGACGGTGCAGGCCGTCAGTGATGCGCTGAAGGGCGACGCCCGCGCGAAGCAGATAGCGCTGCGCGCGGTGCGCCGCGTGAAGGACCCTGACGCGCTGGCCGCGATCGCGGCCGCAGAGGATCTCGACGATCCCACGCGGGCGCTGCTCATCACGGCGCTGGCCGACACCGGGGAGCAGAAGCTGGTTCCCGAGCTGGTCAGTCTCATGAACAACCCGGACAACGACGTGCGCCTGGCCGCCATCGCGGCGCTCGGCAAACTGGGCGGACCGCTGGCCGTCATGCCGGTCGCCTCGCTCGCCGGACTCGGCGGGGAACCCGCAGTGTCCGCCGCGCGGGCGGCACTGCGCATGATGCCCGGCGTCTCCGCGGAAATCCCCGCGTGGATGGAGGCAGCGCCGGAACCGGTGGTGCGGGAATTAATCCATGCCGCGGGCGCGCGCCATGACACTCCGGCCGCCCCGGTCCTGATCAGAATGGCGAAACTGCCCGGCGGCAACCTGCGGGCCGACGTGCTCAAGGCGCTGGGCGAAGTTGCGCCGCCCGATGCGCTGCCGGACATGCTCGCGCTGCTGACGGTGGCGGGAAGCGACGACGAGCGCACCGCGGCCGTAAAGGCGGTGGCCGCCGTGGCGGCCAAGACGGAGCCCGGCGAGGCGCGCACCGGCACGCTGGTCGCCGCGCTCAAGAAGGCCACCGACAGCACGGAAAAGACGTCCCTCTGCCAGGCGCTGGGCGTGATAGCCGATGACAGCGCGCTGGGTGCGCTCAATGAAGTTGCCGGCGCCGCGGACGCGCAGACAGCAAAGGCCGCCGTGGATGCGCTGGCCGCGTGGCCGACACCGGCGCCGCTGGAACAGGTGCATGCGCTGGCCAAGTCCGCCACGGGCGACACCGCGACGGCGGCGCTGCGCGGCATGATGCGCCTGCTCGGCCTGAAATCGGACCGGCCCAGGGAGGAAACCGTCCGGCTGTACGCCGAGGCGCTGGCACTGGCAAAGACCCCGGAAGACCGGGCCGCCGTGATCGAGGGGCTCGGCGAAACGGGCGACCCGGCCGCGCTCCCGATGATTTATGAAGGGCTCAGCGACGCGCAGGATGCGGTGGCCGAGGCGGCGGTCAAGGCGCTGGGCGCCTGGCCCGACGCCGCGCCGACAGAGAAGCTGGCCGCCCTTGCAAAGGACAGAAACTCGCCAAGGCAAATCACCG
>CALDSM010000550.1 GCA_937923585.1 uncultured bacterium | reverse complement strand
CGCACAAATGTTTGAACTGCCCTCCGGCGATGCTGCCACGAAGAAGCAGCTTGACGACGCCGAGCATGCCGCCATGGCTGCCGCCCTGAAACCGTTCCACCACCCCGCCCTGCGCGACATCATCGAATGCGTCCGCGCATCCACCGAGCAAGTCATCGACGAGGTGAACCGGGACAAGCTGATTCACGCCGGGATGAGCCGGAAAGACGCGGGCAACATCGTCCAGAGCTTTCGCGAGTTCATCGCGGCAAACCGCGAGCAGATCGAGGCGTTGCGTGTGCTCTACAGCGTGCCCTACCGCCACGGCCTGCGCTATGGACAGGTCAAGGAACTGGCAAGGAAACTGGCCGTGGACCCCTTCCACGTGGACGCGGAACACCCCGAAACGCTCCTGCGTCTCTGGAACGCCTACGCCGCCATGGAACCGCAGAAGGTTCACGGGCGCGCCTCCAAACTGGTGGACCTTATTGCTTTGGTGCGCCATGCCATCGCGCCCGACACCACACTGGAACCCGTCGAGACGACCGTCGAACAGCGCTACGCCTCCTGGCTGGCCGAGAAGGACGCCAAAGGCATTGCCTTTACCCCCGAACAGCGCCGCTGGCTCGACGCCATCAAGAACCATATCGCCGCCTGCCTCGCCATCGGAGCCGATGATCTCGAAGATGTGCCCTTCAACCAGTTCGGCGGTCCCGTAAAGGCCTATGAAGTGTTCGGTGACCGGCTTTATGCCCTGCTGGATGAACTGAATGAAAGGCTGGTCGCGTGAGGTCGAAGCGAACGGACTGGCCGGTGAAGCCTCTTGCAGAAGTTGCGGCAATAAACCCCCCAAAGATTCCTCCTGAGGCGAAAGGAGATCCTTCGTTCGATTTTGTCCCGATGCAGTCAGTCCGAGAAGCATTTGGAGGTGTCCGTTTAATAGAGAAACGTTCGTTCTCTCGGGTAAGCAAGGGATACACGCAGTTCTTGTCGGGCGATGTGCTTTTCGCAAAGATCACGCCCTGTATGGAAAATGGCAAGATAGGCATAGTACCGTCGCTCGAATCGCCGTGTGGATACGGGTCCACAGAATTTCATGTTGTACGGGCGGGGCAACTAATTGACAATCGTTGGATAGGCTATTTCATCTCTCAAGATCTTTGTCGTCGCGATGCGAGGGACCAGATGACTGGGAGTGCCGGTCAGTTGCGTGTGCCAACACAGTGGCTGGCAGATCTCCAAATTCCCCTGCCTTCTCTGGATGTGCAGCGGTGCATCGTCGCCAAGATCGAGGAACTGTTTTCCGATCTCGATGCCGGGGTCGCGGCGCTGGAACGGGCCAAGACCAAACTGAAGCGCTACCGCGCCGCCGTGCTCAAGGCCGCCGTTGAGGGGCGGCTCACCGAGGCGTGGCGCAGGGAGCACCCCGACACCGAACCGGCAGAACGCCTGCTCGAACGCATCCTCATCGAGCGCCGCCAGCGCTGGGAGGCGGAACAACGCCGCAAATACACCGCCACCGGCAAGACCCCGCCCAAGGACTGGCAGAACAAATACCAGGAGCCCCAGCCGCCCGACACGACCAGCCTCCCAGAACTGCCCAAGGGCTGGTGCTGGACGACGCTCGATCAACTCGCGGAATACATCAGAAATGGCTGGTCAAAGAAGCCAAACAAGACACCGCCGGGATTTGGCATATTGCGGATTAGTGCCGTGCGCCCGATGCGTGTGGACCTCGGTCTTGTTCGTTATGTTGAGTCATCCATGGATGAGGTGGCCGCGTATTTGATTGAGGAAGGTGATCTCCTCTTTACCCGATATAATGGCAGCCTTGACCTTCTGGGCGTCTGCGGGAGAGTTCCTGCCGTTCCTGAACCAACTATGCATCCCGACAAATTGATCCGTGTTCGGACGGTTCTTCCTTATCCGATGAACGCATTTGTCGAAATCGCCTCAAATACGGGTTTATCACGGGTTCATTTGGCACGGAGAGCGCGGACTACTGCTGGACAGACCGGGATATCCGGGCAAGACGTTCGTGAAACACCGATTCCTCTCGCGCCGGTCAAAGAACAGGCCGTCATCGTCGAAGCTGTCGATTATCAACTGTCGGTCATTGATGCCATGGATATGGAAATATACAAGGGCCTCCAGCGTGCCGCCCGTTTGCGCCAGTCCATCCTGAAGCATGCTTTCGAGGGCCGGCTTGTATAAAATGTCTTTCGTTGTCGGTTTGCAGCCAATCGGTAGGGAAGCCATTGTCGAGGAGGAGTAATGGATTTCAAGATTCGGGATGCGGTCCACAACTTCATTACGGTGGGCCAGAAGGAAAGGGAGCTGATCGGGACGCGGGCCTTTCAGCGCCTGCGCGGCATCCGTCAACTGGCGCTGGCCAACCTGGTCTATCCGGGGGCGCTGCACACCCGCTTTGACCACAGCCTGGGCGTGATGCATGTGGCGGGTCAACTGGCCGAAGCCATCAAGATTCCGAAGGAGGATGCGGAGCTCATCCGTTATGCCGCACTGCTGCATGACATCGGCCACGGCCCCTTCAGCCATGTGTCGGAAAACGCGCTGGATCTCTATGCGGACCGGTCCAAACTGAAGGGGGATCAGAAGAAGGAGAAGATTCACGAACTGGTGACCATGCTCCTCATACAGACCGATCCCGAAATCCGTGACATCCTGGCGAAGAGTGACCGCGAGCGGGTGGTCGCCCTGCTGGGTGAGGGATACGGCGCTCCGGTAAACCGCGCATTGGTGTCCGGCCCGCTGGATGCGGACAAGCAGGACTACCTGCTGCGGGACAGTTACTTCTGCGGCGTGAAATACGGTGTGTTTGATCTGCACCAGTTGCACCGATCCCTGACCAAGGCCAACGGCTTCCTGATGGTCCGGGATGACGGCATCCACGCGCTGGAACAGTACATGCTGGCCAAGTACTATCTCACGACCAATGTCTACCGGCACAAAGTCCGCCTGATTACGGACCAGATGATTACCCGCGCCATTGTGCTCGGCATCGAGCGGGACAACATTGAGGAACTGCGCGCGCTGTACACCTTTGACAACACGCGCCGTTTCGTGGAGAACTACAGCCAGTGGGACGACCACCGGTTCATGCAGACCTTTGGTGCCTCCGGGCAATACCGCAAAACCAAGTGTCAGAATATGTTACGGCGACTCCACGAGCGGCGCCTTTTCAAACGCATCTACCAAATATCGGTCTCGGCTTTCTCAACAGCCGCCCGCGAATTTCTGCGGAAGGTGACAAAACCTGGAAATGGGGCGCGACGTTCCGCCTTGGAACGGGCTGTTGCCCAGATCATCCAGAAGAAATGCGGAGTGCATGTGGATGCCGATTATGTCATAATGCATGTGTTCAATATAAAGTCCGTCAAAGAGATGGCGCGCAACGATGAGGCGGGTGTTCTGATAGAC
>CALDSM010000549.1 GCA_937923585.1 uncultured bacterium | reverse complement strand
CTTCGCGAGGCGGTTGAGCATGTGAAGACCCACCCCGATGCCGCACTCGAAGGGTCCGCGCCCATGTACGGCCTGATCGCAAAGGCGCCCATGCGCACGATGGTGAAGCGCAACGTCGTGTCCATCCTGGCAAACCTGTATGCCCAGAAGCCGGACGCTGGACAGGAAACCGATGAGGCAGAGGAGTCCGCGCCGGGCGTGCCCAAGCCCGTGCTGTTCCTGATGAAACTGGCGGCCCGCGTGAAAAGGCTCTTCGGCCGATGACGGGGCTCACTATCGCCGTCATTTTTGCGGTGGGCGCGCTGGTCCAAACCATTGCCGGATTCGGTTCGGCGCTGGTGATCATGCCCCTGCTCACCTACTTTATCGGCATCCAGAGCGCCTCCACCGTCATGGCCATCGCGGGCGCGGCCGTCACGGTGGCCGTGCTCCATCAGAACCGGAAAGGACTCCGCTGGGCCGAGGCCTTCCCCCTGCTGATTGGCTCCTGCACCGGCATCCCGCTGGGGACAATCGCCCTGAAGTCGCTGCCCGCCGCGCCCATAGTAGCGCTGCTCGGCGTTGTGCTGCTCGCGTTCGCGGCGTTCAGGATGACTCTCGGAAAACACTTCACAGTCGAGGGGGAGTCCCCCCGGGAGAACGCTTCGTGGGGTGGCCGGTTGGGCACCGTGACAGTGGGCCTGACCGCGGGGTTGCTGGGCGGGGCCTACGCCACCGACGGCCCGCCCCTCGTCGTCTATGGCGCTGTCAAGGGCTGGCCCAAGGAATCATTCCGCTCCATCTTGCAGGCGGTGTTTCTCGTGGACGGCGTGCTCATCGTCGTCTGCCACGGCGCGGGCGGCCTGGTGTCCGGCGATGTCCTCACCTACAGCGCCTACGGCGTGCCGGGCATGCTGGCGGGCCTGGGTATTGGAATGTGGCTCGACCGGCGCATCGACCACGAACGCTTCCACAAGATCCTGCTGGTCTTCATGGTGCTGCTCGGCGTCGCGCTCATCGCGCGGGCCGCGTCCATGTGAGGCGAAGGGTTTGTATCGCCCCTGCAGGGCTCACCCGGATTGATCGTGTCGCGTCCCCGGGGCGTTGCCCCGGGCTCCCATGTAACGCGCCTTTGGCGCTTCCAAACCGGAACAGTCTTCATGCCGGGTGTTTTGCGCGGTTTTGCGCGCCGAAGGCGCATAACAGGACAGCCCGGGGCAAAGCCCCGGGATACCGGAACCGCCCACGGTAACCAAGCACTGAAAGTGCGAAACAACGGCATAACTTAGCGCCATTCATGTCCACCCTCTTAATCTTGCTTCTCTTCTTCTGCTTCCTCATCAGAAATGGACTCAAGAATCGCGGTTGCCCGCTCGGCGTCCTCCGCGGGCACTTGGAGTTCCTGCGGACCCATGGCAAGACAGTAACCTGCGATGCGCCCGGAAACCAGGTCCTGCACGTTGTTGGTCGTGAAGCAGGGTATCCCTTCCGCCTCCAGCCGCGACTTGGCCAGCATGAGGATGGTTTCATTGGGCGCCACCAGCACCGTCGCCAGGTCGTTGTACTCGGGTTTCGGCGGGGGTGGAAGCTCATCCACCAACTCAGCTTCGCACCGGGCGCATTCCGTGTACCCCGGCTCAAACTCAGACCTGCATTTTGGACAGAACATGTGCGCCTCCTTTACGCGGGCCGGTGTACTGAGTCACAAATGATGCCACCTAAACAAACAAAGGGAACCGAGCGAAAAACGGGGACTGACTTGCCTTTCGGCAGTTTGAAGGGCGTGTCTGTCCCTGTTTTTCGCGGCGTTCTCGCGTCAAAATAGTATGCCATCTCCGGCTCCTTCTGTTCATGCCCTGACATGCGCAAGTATAGCACGCCGTACTGAGGGCGGATGCACGGAACTTTCGTTGGAGGCGGACCGCCCCTGGAAGAGACTGTTGGTGGTTAATAGTCCGGCATGTGCTCACCCCGGGCACGCCAATCTCCCGATTGGCTCTTGTTCCAGAGGCCAATCGGGAGATTGGCGTGCCCAGGAGATGCTTGCTTCCCACTCGGCAACAGCGAACTGGCGTCCGACACACCGGCATGCTAGAATCGGATCTTCCATGCCCCAACCCCGTTCGTTCCATCCCC
>CALDSM010000548.1 GCA_937923585.1 uncultured bacterium | reverse complement strand
AGCACGGCGGCCAGCAGGCCCAGCTCAAATTCGCCGTCGGGAATGCCGTTTGGCGCAAGCGGAACAGTTCCCTCCGGGGGAGCCAGATGAACCGGACCGTTGAGGTCGGTGCTGCACAGGAACAGGCCCATGTAGTCGGCGACGTCCGTGGATAAGGACATAAGGGTGCTCAGCGAACAGGACGTGGTGTCGAAGGCCGCGCAGAAGTCCCATGCGCCGGCTACGGGCCAACTGGTCACCGGATAGTCATAGGTCGGCGGTGTTGGCTCGGGAGTCACAATAAGCTTGAAGATCGGCAGAGACCCTGCCACGGTTGTCGTGGCAGCCGCCCCATAGGGCGTCATCAGCGCACCATACGAATTGCCATCCTGATAATTGGCACATGACGTTGAACCGGACAGCGGAGCATGGGGAACCCCGCCAACCGACACCGTATTCGGCGCGAACTGCGCCGTGACGCTGATATCCGCCGTGACATTGGAGTCTTGGCGGGTTGCCGAATTCCGGTAGTCGCTCCACCGGATGAAATGCCAACCGGCATCCGCCACGGCAGTCACCGGGGTGCCGTTCGTGCCGTCTTCCACCGTCTGCGCCGCCGCGCCCTGGATGGTCCCGTGCGGCTCTGCGAGATAAGTCAGCGTGTGGCTCAGGACAACGGTGAAATGTGCAGTAACCGCAATGTCACCCATCACGTACCCGTCCGTGCGCGGGTTCTGCGTCGAACCGTCACTCCATTGAACGAAATGAAAGCCCGGATCGGCCACAGCCTCCACGGGAACACCGCTCCCGTGGCACTCCACGGTCTGCGTTGTCTCGCCGCTGACGGTTCCGTGTTCCCCCGCCGTGTATGTCAGGGTATAGAACACCCCGCTCGTGCAGTCCACCGTAAGGGTGGCGGGACCGACCGTTAGGCATTCAGTGTCGTCGCAGACGGAAACCCAGTACGTGCCGGCGTCAGTCAGAGCGACCGATGAGAAATGCAGCGTATAGGTGTCGGCGCCCAAGATCGGTGCGCCGTCTTTGTACCACTGATACCACAGGGGGCCAACACCGCCATTGACCGCAATGGACCAGTCCTGGACGCTGTCCACTGGAAAAAGCACATCCGTCAGACCGGTGTCCACCGACATGGGCTCGGCCAACGCGGTCCATGCGCCCAAGAGTGCCGTCGCCAGCACAAGTATCATCACCCGGACAGTTCTCGTTCGGTGCATGGCTCATTGTCCTTCCGCGCTGTGGCGTGTGGAACCGGTTTGGCGAGCGGGCTTCACAGTTGGTTGTCGAAGATTCATCTGTGCATTAGGAACAAGGCGGCATTTGGTCTGCGAACAAATTGAACCTGGACTCACGGGATAAAGAGGCACCGGTTGTTATTCGCTCCTTCTGCTATATATGCATCCAAGCAATTGCGTTTTTGTTGGATTGGTGATTTAGCCGCGAAGGAAGCAGAGAATGGCCAGATTGGAACGGACGTACGTTGCCCGCAATGAAGGAATGTACACCTCTCCCCTCGGACATCTTTCTGCGAATTTCCCACTGCACCGCTGACCACGCACCTAACCAACCTCCACTTGCCGACCCTGTGTCCACTCCGAATCCGCGCGCAACCGCCCCGTGCGAACCGGATAAGACTAATCTACATTTAACTGTTCGGGCTGTCAAGCAAAAAGGGGGAAGCACCAGCAGCCCCACCAATTGGTGCAACCTATTGGCGCCGTTGTGCGCAGTCAGGGGGCCTCTTTCGGGCGCGACGCGGGTGTGGGGATGGCGTCCACTACGCCTTGAAGTGTCTTGTAGGCCGCGGCCCAGTCCCGCCCGTCCGGAGCGATTGCCGTGGATATGACGTCCACTCTGAAAATACCCGCCGCCCAAGCGCTGCCGCCCGTCACTGTAAGACACCCAACCAGAAAAGGCACCCATGCCGCTGATGCGGCGACCCTCATGCCAGGCATAGTCTCACCCCGTACGCCCAGTTTGAAACAAACTGAAGACTTGTGTGCCTCACCGAAAGACATCCCCGGCAAGGAACCGACACCGCGAATACCCCTACGGATATCGGTTAACGATAATTTTATGGGAAGAAACCCATAAAATTATCGTTAACCGATATCCGTA
>CALDSM010000547.1 GCA_937923585.1 uncultured bacterium | reverse complement strand
TGGTCGGATACCGCCAGGAAATGATTCGCGGGCAGTTTGGCGGCGAGTACCAGGGCATCCCCATCACCTACGTCGAACAGTTGGAGCAGCGCGGCACGGGCCATGCGGTGCTCCAGTGCGCCGATGCCGTGGACGGACCCTTTCTCGTGCAGAACGGCGACGACCTCTACGATCCGGTTGACCTGGCGCGGCTGGCCGTTGCCGACTCGGCGGCGCTGGCCATGGAAGTGCCCGACCCGCGCCTCTACGGCATTTACGAGACGACCGGCGACGACCGCGTGGTGCGGCTGGTGGAGAAGCCCACCGAGGTGTTCTCCAATCTGGCCAACATCGGCGCTTACAAGCTGCCCGTGGAGGTGTTTGACATTCTGCGCGACACGCCGCCCACCGTCCGCGGCGAGATAGAGCTCACCTGCGCGGTGCATGCGCTTGCGGAAACGAGCGGGTTTTACGTCGTGCGCACCCGCGGCTACTGGCTGCCGATGGGCTATCCATGGAACCTGCTCGACGTGAACAGGTATTTCCTCGATCATTGCCTGACGCCGGGCATCGAGGGCGAGGTGAGTGATCGCGCCACGATTACCGGACCGGTCCATATCGGTCCCGGTTCTGTGGTCCGGCCCGGCGCGGTCATTGACGGGCCCGTCTACATCGGCCGCAACTGCAGCGTCGGCCCGAACTGCTGGATTCGACCGTACACGGTCCTCTGCGACGGGGCTGGCGTGGGACATGGCAGCGAGATAAAGGCGTCCGTGCTGATGGAGGACGCCCACGCGCCGCATCAGAACTACGTGGGTGACAGCGTAATCGGCTCGCACGCGAATCTTGCCTGCGGCACCATCACCGCCAACGTGCGCCATGACGGGCAGAACGTGAAGTCCATGATTGGCGGCACGCTGCTCGACACGGGCCGTCCCAAGCTGGGCGCCATTGTGGGCGACCATGTACACACCGGCATCAACACGTCCATCTATCCGGGCCGCAAGATCTGGCCCAACCTGTCCACCCGCCCCGGCGACGTGGTTCAGCGGGACATCATGGAGTAGGCCGTCGAGGCAATCGGCGGGGGGCATTGGCAACCGTCTGACACGGACGGGCACGGACCTTTACGGACGAACATGGACGGACTGGGATGAGCGGTTCCGCCGGAATTTCCGAACGAGTTCCACCAAGGCCCAAACCAGTCCCGCAAAGAGCGTGGCGCACGACAGGGCCATGCCAATGCGGAAACTGGCCGGCTCATAACGGAATTCCACCGTGTGCGCGCCCTTCGGCACCGTCACCGCGCGAAAGGCGTAATAGGCGGGCACAATCTCCAGGGGCTTGCCGTCCAGATAGGCGTGCCATCCGGGGAAATAGGCGTCTGCCAGGACCAGCACCGCGTCTGCGGCGGCATTGGCTTCGACCGTAACCCGCGACGCCTCATACCGGGTAATGTTGGCCGCACCCGGATCACCCGCGATGGGCGCGGGCAGCCCTTCCTTGGGCGTCTTCTCCAGAATCACCACCTTCGCGGGGTCGAAACTGTCCTCTTTCATCCGGGCAAACGCGCGGACCGGATCGGCAATGAGTTCCGGTTGGGACGCCAGCCGGGCACGGGCCAGTGCGCCCGTGTTGCGGTAGATGGACAACTGGTCCAGCTTGGTCACCAGGGTCATGCGGGCCAGCGCGTCGGGGTCGGCAATTGGCGGATACCGTTCGTCGTGCAGGTAGTACTGGATGGACGCGGCCGGCTCAAACCGCTTCCAGAAGTCCTGGCCCAGCGCCTGCTGCAAGTGCAGCACCCGGTCGGGATAGATCCCGTCGTAGCCCAGCCAGTCCTCGATGCCGTACACGTTCAGCACACCGCCGGGAACACCGCCCTCGGTTACGCCGATCCGGCAGGGATGACCCAGCGACTGCAGGAAGTCGGTCAACTCGGTTCGGGGAAAGAAGTCGTCGTGTCGCGCGGTGGGGTTCATGCCCCACTGCCCGTAGAGCAGGTTTGCGCTCACGCAGATCGTGAGCAGCGCTGCAATCAGTCTCGGGGCGGGACGGAGACACTGGATGCCCAGGATCACCGCGGCGGCGAGCGCAAAAAGGCTGGCGACGGCCGTGTGGTGCGCGATGTAGTCTGTCCTGTGAAGCAATCGCAGCAGCGGTGCATGGAACTGGTAGATGCCGCCCATGCAGGCCGCCGCGACAATGACCACGGGCAGCATGGCGACCATGTC
>CALDSM010000546.1 GCA_937923585.1 uncultured bacterium | reverse complement strand
GGCCGCGCGAAAAGCAGCGTTCAAGTTTGCGTCCGGTGTTTCGATGCGACTCTTGAGCAAATTGGCGTAGTACTCGTCTACGGCCTTGCGTTCTGCCCGCGCGTCAATCTTACTCAGTTCCAGTGCCTTATCCGCCGTATCGGCGTACGCCATGACCAGCGCCCCGGAACCTCCGGCGAATCGAGCCGTGACCTGTCCTGTGTCGGCGCTGCGATCGAGTACGCCCGTAGCTCGCACGGCGATCTGGAAGGGATCCTCGCCGCTTTCAAAGGCTATCGTATTATTGTCTAGCATCTGCGCGTCTTTGGGCGAAACTGTGTCAGGACCGACAAAGGCGGGCGGCGTGCCCGTCAAAAAAGAAACCGAAGTGCCGCCACCGACACGCAGCAGCACCGGCGTGGGCGGATTGGTGAAGATACTATAGATGGCTGCACCTTTCCAGTACTGCACGCCGCGTCCGACCAGCATGGGTGCGAAATCGGTGGTCACTTCCACTTCGCCCAGCTTGAACTTCGCCTGCACGCCGCCGGGGAAATCCTCCACATGAACGTCCGTGGCGTTGCTTGGCGCGGGGATAGTGCCGTCTTTGTCCAGACAGGGGACGATCTTCACGAGGAAGTCATGCTTGATCTGCTCCGGGTGGCTCTTGAAGTAGGTCATGAACGCCGAAGTCACGTCAGTCTCATGCGTAACGATAACGCTTCGATGATAGGCCGCCATGCGTTCCATCGGAACGCGGTCTACCGCGGAGGCAATCGAAGAGAGGAGTATCGCCGCAAGACTCGCCAGAAGATGCCGACGTTTCATGATTCCCTCCTTCACCGTGTTTCCAAGAGCACTCTCTCTCGTTCCCAAGTTACACTTGGGAATGTTCCCGTCCGCGAAGTTACATTTCGCGACGCCGGGGCATGGCCCCGGCGAAGAAAAGCGGCGGCATGGCCTCCGCACTCAAATAAGGTGGGACGGGCGCCCTCGCCTGTCAAGTTGCGTCAACCGTCTCACAAACGACAGCCGAGGGCGGTTGTCCTACATTCTCCGGTCAGTCTTCCTTCTCGCCAGGCCGCAACCCGCGAGTTCGCGGGTGCGCTGCATGTTCTCCGCCAGCGTCCCGTCCCTGTGGTAGACACTGCTCGTGCCGGCCACCAGAATGTCCGCGCCGGAGGCTGTCATTTCCTCGATAAACTCGAAGCTAACGTTGCCATCCACCTGGATGGGGATGTCCGAGCCGCGCGCGTCAAGCCATGCGCGGCATTCGGCAATCTTCTTTAAACCGAAGGGCACGATGCGCTGTCCCGCGTAGCCGGGATTCACGGTCATCAGCAGGACGAAATCAATGCGGTCAAGCACGTAATCCAAGGCGCTCAGCGAGGTCGCCGGGTTTAGCGCCGCGCCCGCCTTCATCCCCAGTCCTCTAATACGGCCGAGTGTGCGGTCCAGATGCACGGCCGACTCGACATGCACAGAGACCATCCACGCGCCCAGTTCGGCCATCTGCTCCACAAAGAAGTCGTTGCGGTTGACCATCAAATGCGCGTCAAAGGGCAGGGACGTCTTGCCGCGCAGTTGTTTAAACGCCTCGAAACCGAGCGGCATGTTGGGCGTGAAATGGGCATCCATCACGTCTATGTGCAGCAGGTCGGCACCGACCTCCTCCAGACGCCGCACGCTTTCCTCCAGGTGCAGCAGGTCGGCGCACATGATGGACGGGGCCGTGAGCAGCGTGCCCGCGCGCAGCACCGGTTCCTGCGGTTTCGGCGCGGTGATTTCGATCATCGGCGTCGCCTCGGCCGTGGGTGTCTCGCGGAACACTTCCCGGATATGACCGATGGACGCGCGCAGTATCGCTTCCAGCTTGCAGTCGCTGTAATCGCGGCCCAGCTTGGGTCCGCCAATTTCCAGATAGGCAATCGGGTTCTTGACTGGAATGATATCGTCATGGGCGTGCAGCAGACCGCGCACCTGTGCCAGGTCCACTATCCCCCGCGCACGTTCGGCCTCACTGAAACCGAAGGTTGAACTGAACAGGGCGTCCGTGTTCTTCAGGTGCAGTTCGGCGAGCCAAGGCAGCGTGGCGGTGATGAGTTCTTCCGGCGTCTCCCGCACCATGCCGTCCTGATCGGCCCATCCGTGGGAGGTGTCCACGCAGAACCCAATGCCGGATGTGCCGGGTGTTGCGCGTTGGTGCGCTTCCAACTCCCGTGCCATGGCCCGAATCTCCGACACCGTCGTCGGCGGTTCGGCAAGGCACGACATCGGCTCGATGGTCAGCATCTCCACGCCGACTTTTCCGGCATGGACCATTAGTTCCTTCATATTCGCCACGTAGCGCGCCGTGGCGGCTGCCTTGGTGCCCATCTCGTCGCGCAGGATTGCGCCGGGATTGCTTCCCACGTGTTTCGCACCGACGAGCGCGCCCACCTCGATTAGCCGCGCATAGTTGCGCCGCGCCACCGCCTCCCAGCCCGGCTCATTGCGGAAAAAACCACCTAGTTCGCGGTGCGCCGTGAAAATGCTGGAGATGGAAATGCCGAAGCTGTCCGCCCGCCGCCGGAGCCACACAAACCACTCGTCCGGCAACTGGTAGATCTCAAAGAAGGTGCCCAGTTGCAGGTGATGCACGCCCTCATCGGCCATGATGCGGAAGAGCCAGTCGTAACTGTACCGATATTCGATGGGGTCCGATTTCACCCCGATTTCAATTTGGAACTTGTTCTCGTTCATTCTAACGCTCTCTGTCCTTTCAAGGGTCCTCTATCGCAATACAGGCCGTGATGGGCGGCCCCGAGCCGGCAGGGATGCCGGCGCTCCCAGTATGGCCCGCTCGGCGTTTTCTTAAGTCCCCCTTTGAAGGGGGATTTAGGGGGGGGCCGTTCTACTCCGCCGTCCAACTCCGCTCAATCTGCTCCAGCGTCATGCCCTTCGTCTCAGGCACGGCGACCGACACGAACAGGATGGCCATGACACACATCACACCGTAGATAAAGAAGCTGTATCCCGCAAGATGCTCCTGCAACCATGGGAAAGTCTGCGACACCAGGAAACAGGCGCACCACAGGCACACTGTGGCAAAAGACATCGCCGTGCCGCGCACGCGCGTCGGGTAAATCTCCGCCAGCACCACCCAGACCACCGGCCCCATGGCCACGGCAAACGAGGCCACATAGGCCAGCGTGAACACCAGGGCCAGCGTGCCCTGCAGCCGGCCCACCGCATAGGCGCCGCCCAACGCGAACAGCGAAACGCCCATGCCGACCGAAGCCAGCAGCAGCAGCGGCTTGCGGCCGATACGGTCCACCACCCAGATGGCCAGCACCGTGAAACCCATGTTTACCGCCCCCACCACCACTGTCTGGTAGAACGCCGAGGTGGACGACGCGCCGATGCTCTTGAATATCTCGGGGGCGTAGTAGAGCACCACGTTGATGCCGGTGACCTGCTGGAGCACGGCCAGCACAATGCCCATCGCCATCACGCCGCGCAGTCCCGGCTGGAACAGTTGCGCAACCGACGTGTCCTCGTGCGCAATGGCGTCCTCGATGTCAGCCGCGTCCCGCCGCGCCTGTTCGTCGCCGTTAATCCGCGTCAGTACGGCCATGGCCGCGTCTCGTCGCCCGCGTTTTATGAGCCAGCGCGGGCTTTCGGGCACGAAGAACAACAGCACGAAGAACAGCACCGCGGGCAGCGTCCCCGAACCGAACATCCAGCGCCAGCCGTGGGCGACGTTCCACGCCTCCCCGCCGATGCGCTCGCCCAACTGCGCAATGTACGCGTTCACAAAATAGACGATAAGCATGCCGCCCACGATGGCGAACTGGTTCAGCGAAACCATCCTTCCGCGCACGCCGGCCGGCGTGACTTCCGCAATGTACAGCGGCGACAGCATGGACGCGGCGCCGATGGCAAACCCGCCGAGGATGCGGGCCACGGCAAGCTGCGTGACCGTCTGGGGAATGGCGGCGCCCACGGCGGAGGCGCCGAACAGAACGGCGGCCAGGATCATGACCTTCTTGCGTCCCAGCCAATCGCTCAGCACGCCGGCGAACATCGCGCCGACAATGCAGCCCACCAGCGCGCTCGACGCCGCCCAGCCCTTCACCACCGCGTCCAGGTGCCAGTGCTGCTCCATGTAGCCGATTGCGCCGGAAATAACCGCCGTATCGTAGCCGAAGAGCAGCCCGCCCAGCGCCGCCACCGAGGCCAGCACCCACACGTATCCCGTGCTGCCCGCACGATTGGGTTTGTCCAATGCCATGCCCGTTCTCCTTGGCCGCGCGCTGCACGGCCTGTCCGCATTGGGGCGCATTATAGGCGAGCAACGCCCAAGATGTCACCGCCGACTGGCACGGGCATCGGGTTTTCCGCGGTCCTTCCTGGGCACGCCAATCTCACGATTGGCAGACCCGGAAAAGCCAATCGGGAGATTGGCGTGCCCAGGAAAGGTCAGCTACAGCAGTTTCGCCAGACGCAGTGCTGATGAAAACGCAATGTCCCCGCTGCATCCCTCACTTTGCACGGTGTCGCCGATAAAGAACAAGTGGTTCACCTCTGGGCAGACGATGGGCGGACGGTGCGGGTAGGACTGTTCGGTCACCAGCATGTTCGCGTTGACCACGGGAAGGATCAGCCTGCGCTGGCGAATTATCTTCCCCGTGCTGCCAGGAAGAAGCTCGTCCATAAGCCCTTTGATGCGTGCCTCGGCCACATCAGCCTGCTCCGCCGTGGCGGGAACCTCCGGGTCCATCAACATGGCCCAGGTGTTCACGCACTTGCCGGGCGGCGCCACGGTGGCATCAATATGGCTTTGAAATTTCACCCAGAGGGGAATGTCCACGCCAAGGATGCCCCCGGTAATGTCGGTCACGGGTTTATCGAAGACGAAATCAATGCTCACACCCCGCGACGGGCGAATACGGGTCACATACTCCACAAAGGAGGGTTGAAACAGGCTCGACGGCACAATCTTGAATAGCCCGGGCAGCGGGGCGGCGAAGACCACCTTTTCGGCATGGTAACAGGCATGGTCCGTCCGGACACCCACCGCGGTCCCCCTCTCAACGAGGATTTCCTCCACCCGTTCGGGCGCATGAATATGCCCGCCGTACCGGCGAACGGCAGTTTCCAGTTTGACGATGATCTGTTTTGACCCTCCGCGCGGCTCCCCCTGCTTGACGGGGGCCTTCACCGCGCGCTGCAGGAACTGAATCACCTCGCCCGCCGAAACGCGGGCCGGATCGGTCACCATGACGGTAAACCCAACAAAACCCAGGAACCGTTCAACGTAAGCGTTGCCTCCCCGCTCTCGATAGAAGTCCAGGAGGGTCCGATCATACCAGGCGTTCGGGTCCGCCTTGAGAAGACGCCGGTAAAAGCGGAGAAAGTCCAGCCGGGCCGTGAAGGGAAGCAGTGAGGTACCTAGAAATCCGGCGATGCCTTCCGGGCGGGGATGAATCCTGCCGTCGAGATAGAGATAGGCTGTGTTGCCGCGTGTGTCAATGAAATCTATCGGTTCACCCAGCGTGTCAAACACGCGCGCCGCAATGCCGTTCCCGGCGAGGCGGTGCGAATGCTGGCCGTACTGCCAAACAAACCCGTCCCGCTCGATGTACGCGGCCCGACCGCCGAGGCGAGCCGACTTTTCGACCAGCAATACGCGCCGACCCTGTTGGGCCAGCAACGCCGTGGCGGACAGTCCCGCAAAACCGGCGCCAATGACGACGGCATCGTATCGCGTTTCAACCATGCTGTAAATTCCGGTTCCGGCGCACCTTGCGCCGGTATGCAAGACCCATTGTAACCGATGGAATGGAATCACAGTGACACCAACCGACGGCGGCGGCGGTCTTTATCGGTTATAATGAATTTCCGGCATTTCATGCTACACTTCTGCACCGTCTGACATGACGGCAACGCGTTCGGGCCTGTATTGACGGAGAGGGAAATCGCGATGAACGGGACATTGTTCATGACGGGAGGCGGCGGCTTCATTGGCCGCCAGATTCTAGCCCGCGTTCTGGACTGCGGCGATTCCGATGTCATTCTTCTCGAACACGGACTCTTCTGCCAGCGACTTAACGCGTTCCTGGATTCCCGGTACAGCGATCCAGCCAAGCGCGCCCGGGTCAGGGTGTTTGAAGGTGACATCACGCAACCCAATCTGGGACTGGCCCCGGAATCCCTCGACGAACTGCGCCAGCGCACGACCCACGCCATTCACCTCGCCGCCCTTTACAACCTCTCCATTCCCCGCGACGTCGCGGTCCAGGTCAACGTGGAGGGCACCCGCAACGTGCTCGATGTGCTGGCAGCAATGACGCAGTTGAAAGCCTTTGCGCATACAAGCACACTCGCCATTGCCGGCGACAGCAAGGGCGTGTTCAGTGAGGATGATTTTGACCGGGGCCAGACCTTCAAGAACTTCTACGAGGAGACAAAATACCTCTCGGAGAAACTCGTGCGGGAACGTTGGGACAGCATCCCCTCCAT
>CALDSM010000545.1 GCA_937923585.1 uncultured bacterium | reverse complement strand
CGCAACCGTGAGCAGACGGCCGTTCTTGACGTAACGGACGAAAACCGGGCCATTCCCCGGAGCGGTGATGGCCATGGCCTGCACAAATCCGCTTCTCGCGCCGGTTGCCTGCAGCCAGGTGGCGGCAAGACTGCCGCCCTCCGGCAGCGCTCTTTCGCGCTGCAGAAATTCGCGGGCCTCGTTCTTGCTCCACGCGGTCGCCCCCTGTGCGCGCGCATTAAGCGCAAACCCACACAGAAGAACGGCAACCATCGCGAAACCTGCTGTTATTTGACGCGAAATCATGGTTTGGGCCCCCGGACAAGCAGTCCCGCAAACATAAGCACGCCAGCCAGCGCCGCGATGGAAACCGCATTGGCCGGTGCGGACGCTTTGAACAGGTGACAATCGTTCCCGCTGTCACCATCTTCTCCCTCGTTGGCGGTCGAGGGGGAGAGCCATTTCTCGATGACGGGGTAGGTGACATCAAAGCGTCCGAAGTAGTCCGGCTCGTTCGCAGCACTGCAACTGGCGTAGCCGCCGTACAACTGGCCGATGATCAGCGGGTTTCCCCTGGTGAACAGCGGGCAGCCGGATGAACCGGGCTCCGTGGTGCCTTCCTGCCAGTGAATTTCGTGGTAACGCTCCAGGGGCTTGAGCCGGTCCCCGCTGCCGGGTCTGCCGGTGTCCGTGATGGTACCGAAGGTGATGCGTTTCGCCTGGCCCTCGGGATGGTGAATGGCGGTCACTTCCGTACCCACTGCGGCCGGTTCGGTGGAATAGCCGGCGTGGGTCAGCCCTTCGGGAGGACTGTTGTTCAGCCGGAGGAAGGCAAAATCCGTCCCGTTGTCGTTTGACGCGCCCGCCAGGAAACTGGCCCCGCCGGTCGTGCGCGGAACCGTGTCCATGGCCGGGGCCGCGGCATCACAGGCATCCGACTGGTAAAGCCAGTAAATCTCGAGCGTGGCCGCCTCCGACTTTCCGCTCACGCAATGATAGGCCGTAAGCAGGTAGGGAATCTGGGTCTCGGCAACCGTGTCCGCTACGAGCGCGCCGGTGCAGGCCCAGAGGCCTTCCGAGTTGGCCTTGGCCAGACGACCCACCGCCATGGCAATCGTCAGCCAGTCTGAACGGCAGGCCACCTGGATGTTGCACGACCCTGCTGAGGACTTCTCGAAGGGCAGTTGGTACATCCAGCCGATGCGGTCCACGGACAGCGTCACAGAAACGGCGGAGACGCCAACGGGGAGGCGACATTCCAACGTAACCGCCTCGTTGAAACAGGACGGTCCCCACCCGGAAGCCGCGACCCTTTCCAGTTGTTCCGGCGCGTCGGGATTGTAAGCGACCAGTTCGGCGCCTGCCGGAAGTTCCATCATGTCCAGATGCAGCCGAAGCCCCACCGAGCCCAAAACGCGTATCGTGGCCGACCACGCATGCCTGCCATCGGACAGGTCATGCCATTCGCCGAAGGCGGCGGCATTGCCCCGCACGGTCAGCGCGACAGGGAGGTCCATGACGGAACCGTAGCGGGTGAGCCCCTTGGCGGCGCCATCCTCTTCCACACTCTTGGACTCCGTTGCATCAGGGGGGGCCGTCAAGACGGTCTCCATACGGTCCTGGGCGGGAAGGCTCAGCCAAGGGGTCGGCCTGTTGGCCGCCTTCGCTTTTGGAAAACCCGGTTTGATCTCGGGAGCCACCGTCAGCGGCGGTTCATTCCACCGCTTGGGGGGCACTTCCAACGTCTGGAGTGCGTGGTCGGAAAGAATGGTCCCTTCGCTGTCCAGATAGACATCCCGGCTGCTGCCGTCAATCAGCGATTCCAGATGATACCCGCTTAAAAGCATTCCGGAATTCGTGCTTTCCTCCCAGGCCAGGCGAATCTGCCATTCCGTGGGATGGTATTCCGCGCGCGCCAAAGCGGTTGGGTATTCCCCAGCAAATGCCGTCATGACAAAACATGGCAACAGGGCGAGATACGGTACGGCTCTCTTCATTTCCGATTTTCCTGATAACAATACCACGCTTCTGTGCCTTTGTCTGGATACATGCCATCCGCCGGAGACATCTATAGTTTACCGCAATGACACCCCTTTACCTAATAACACATCGTCAAGGGTTATTCCCGTCCGGCCGGAAACGGGGCGATTTGGGTGTCTCCACGCGAAAAGTGGGGGTAACAGCAGGCCGCCATGGCGGGGGAGACGCAATTCCCCTCCGCCCTCGGGGCTGGGGATCGAAATGACTTCACACCCTTTTTGCAGGAGCGGCAAACGCTCCCGCAAGCATTGAGGGCCACCTTGGAGCCTTGGCGTTCCGCGTGGTGGACGGTTTTGCGGTGTCTATTTTGCGGCGGGTATCTCCTTGAGGGGGGGCTCCGTCGGCTTGCCATACCAAATTCTTTGCATCAAACCAACCGTCGAATCAACGGTTCCCTTCAGTCCCGTGACGGGAACCACCGATTCAACTACGCCCTTCACACCGCCAGGTGGGACCACTGACTCGATGGCGCCTTTCACTCCACCGGGGGGAATGACCGACTCAATAGTGCCCTGAACGCCGTTCTGATGCACAAATCCCAACGCACGGCCGACCACCGGAAAGAGCATGACGGCCAACGCCCCCCCGACAATAAGCACCGCAACCAGCCCCACCGCCAGAACAGCCACCACCCACTTCAGGTGGGGAACGTTCGCCGCAATATGCGTCAGCGCGCGCAGTGCGTCATGTTCCCCGTGATGTCTGCGGCTGGGATAGTGTTCGTGAAAGGGTTCCCCCCGGTAACCGTGCTCATTTTCAGGGTGGGAATGGGAATGCGCGCGGTGGTCGTGACTGCCGTGTTCGTCATAACGGTCACCGTGCTTGTCGTGGTGTCCATGCTTGCGGCGGTGTCCGCCTCCAAATAGATCCTCAAGATCCATGGTTCTTGATTCCTTTCTGTTGCCCCGCGCTTGGTCCACCCGTGTGCAACGACAGCGGGGAATAGCGCGGCTTTGTGCCTGTGCAGTTGGGTTGTGAATGGGACTGAATACAGTCCTTGCCGGAGAATTAGGCCGGTGTATTCGTTCGGAGATCGCCACAACGGGCGATAGAATTGGTGTCTACCCTGCGATCAGACCCGCAGGACTGCCGTGCGGAGAACCGCACTGGACCGGGGGAAAACACCCCCACCGGCGACCCAAACCTGCGCCCAGGGAAGACAAACCGCCTCGTCTCGCGGCGTCAGGCCGCACACACGCGCGCGTCTTGCGGCTGAACGCGTGTTGGGGTCGGAAAAGCGCTCACTTCGGAGCGCCGAATCGTCTGAACCGGTTCCCTTTGTCCCCTCATCCGCGCCGCCAAGCGGACACCTGCCTTCGGCGGGCATTCGATGGCTGAACGATTCCGCCAACACGCCAAGCACCGTTCCGTCATGCAGCATGACGGCCATCAAGAAGACCAGTGCGAGGTTTCTGGCGGAACGAACACGTTTCATTCTATTGCTCCGTCCTCAATGTTATCAGGCGCTTTGTACTCAGTCAAAGGACGCTGCGCGCGGGGCTCCAGAGGCACAACACTGGGCGCAGGCCAAATGGTGGTGCTGGATCGAAATCTGCCACGTGTTCGCAGAATATGCTATGCTTTTCCAATAGGCCGTTCTTTTGACGGTGAGCGGCCGCGGGGAGGCAAAGACGAGACCAAAGATGCGGATACTCGACAGTATTGACAGTCCCGCCGATGTGAAAGAACTCACACCGGAGCAGTTGGAGCAGTTGGCCGATGAACTGCGTGCGCAAATCATCGAGACTGTAAACCAGAACGGCGGCCATTTGTCATCCCCGCTGGGGGTGGTGGAACTGACCATAGCGATGCACCGGGTGTTTGACATCGGGACCGACCAGCTCGTGTGGGATGTCGGCCACCAGTGCTATGCGCACAAGCTGCTCACGGGCCGCCGGGAGGCCTTTGAATCGCTCCGTCTCCGGGGCGGCATTAGCGGTTATCCCAAGGTCAGCGAAAGCGCGGCGGACTGCTTTGGCACCGGGCACAGTTCCACCTCGATCTCCGCCGCGACCGGCATGGCCGCGGCGCGGGACCGGCTGGGTCTGAACCACCACGTGGTGGCGCTCATCGGCGACGGCGCAATGACGGGTGGCATGGCCTTTGAGGCGCTGGGGCATGCCGGCCATCTGGGCCTGGACATGCTGGTAATCCTGAACGACAACAAGATGTCCATTTCGCCGAACGTGGGGGCACTGTCCCACTATTTCAACCGGCTGATCATGGCGCGCCCCTACAAGCGCGCCAAAGAGGACGTGGGCTCCTTTGTCAAGACGATCATCGGCGGGCGGGTGACGCGCACCATTCAGGATTTTGAAAAATCCATCAAGGGGTTCATCACCAAGGGCGGCCTGTGCCAGGAACTGGGGTTCAACTATAGCGGGCCGGTGGACGGGCATGATCTCCCCGTGCTCATTGAGCTGCTGGAACGGATCAAGCTGATGAAGGGCCCCGTCTTCCTCCACTGCACCACCGAGAAGGGCAAGGGCCTGCGGCAGGCCGAACAGGACCCGACCAAGTACCACGGCGTGAAACCGCTGTGCATCAAGCCCGACGCGGGCGAGGGCGACGCGATTCCGGCCAAAGTGGAGGCGCGCCCCGCCACGGCCAAGACGTTTACCGACGCTTTTTCCGAGGCGGTGCGGGCCGCGGCGCGCGAAGACACGCGGGTGGCGGCGATCACGGCGGCCATGCCGACAGGCACGGGCCTGTCAAAGTTCGAGAAGGAATTTCCGGACCGCTTCTTTGACGTGGGCATCTGCGAGCAGCACGCCGTCACCTTTGCCGCCGGGCTGGCCATTGCGGGGCTCAGGCCGGTGGCGGCCATCTACTCCACCTTCCTCCAGCGCGGCTATGACCAGTTGATTCATGACGTGTGCATCCAGAACCTCCCGGTGGTGTTTGCCATTGACCGGGCGGGACTGGTGGGGGAGGACAGCCCCACGCAGAACGGCACCTTCGACCTGTCGTTCCTGCGCGCCGTGCCCAACCTGCGGGTCGGCGCGCCGCGAGACGATGTGGACACGGAGCTCATGCTGCGCTGGGCGCTCGGGCAGGACGGCCCCACGGCACTGCGCTATGCGCGCGGCGAGGCACCCACCATCGGCCCCGCCGAAGGCCGCGACAGGACCCGCGGTGAACTGCTGCGCGAAGGCGCCGATGCGGTGCTGCTCACGGTCGGTCCCAGCGCGGGGACGGCGCTGCAGGCCGCCGAACAGCTTCAAACCGAGGGAATCTCCGTCGCCGTGGCCGACGCCCGCTGGGTCAAACCGCTCGACACCGGACTGCTCGACAGCCTCTCCGACCGCCCCATCATCACGGTCGAGGAAAACACGCTGGAGGGCGGATTCGGCAGCGCGGTACTGGAGCATTTCGAGAAGACGGGACGGATGAACGGCCTGCGCCTGAAACGGTTGGGCATTCCCGACGTGTTCAGCGAGCAGGCCACCCGCGAAGAGCAGGTCGAAATGCACCGCCTCGACGTGAACGGCCTATGCGCCGCGGTTCGGCAGATGCTTGCGAAGGTTCCTGCATAGGAGCAGGGGGCGCCGACATCTCCGCGCCCCGCCTTGGACCAAGGGGCGAAGCCTGATGCCAAACTCCGAGTCAATAACGGACAAACAAACGGTGGATGTCCCTGTTTAACCCCGTGCGGCACAACAAGCATTATTAACACTTAATTGGGAAGCGTCCCTATTTCCCCTATTTCCCCCAGTCATCATAGGTACGCGTTTCCGCCGTGCCGCCGTTCATCGTCGCGCTGGTCTGCTGGTTCGCGTTGTCGCACTCGACCCGCATCTACCGTTGCCTGTCCCCGTTCAATCCCTTCTTATTAACCACCTGCAATAACTCCTTGGCTCGGCTATGCATGTAGTCGTCCGAGTTGATCTTGTGTCTGTCGTAAATCAGAAGCAGTTTCTCAAGCGTTTCCTTCGCCTCTATATACTCGCCTGATGCTTTCAGAGCAGAGCCAAGCATAAGTAAAGAGAACCTGTAAAGGAAATCCGCCTCTCCCCGTGGCGTCCTTGCCTCAACCATCCCTCTGGCGTTTAGCACAGCAGATGCATAATCTTCCCTGACCATCGCATCCTTGTACCTCGCCAAGCATTGGTCGTAGCGACAGTCATTAGACGATTGGCAACAAACAAGGCACAATACGAACAACAACAGTGCTAAGGTATTGTATTTTCTTTGTGGGTGAGGCATTTCACAACCCCCTATCGTGTCGGACAGACATCAGCAGGGTTTGGCTGCACTTTGTTACATAAGTCTGAAAGGGTTGCGGCATTCTTGCCCGTCATTTTGGGATCCGTCAAACAGGCAGTCGCACATGTCTGATTACATTGATGGACAGCATTCAGACACCCGCCCCTCTTTATCGGATTCCAAGGGTGGTTCTTCCGGCACTTCTGTTTGCCATCCTCTGCTTTCTTCAAGCAACAATCCTGACAGTGCTCAGGGCGGTTGGACTGGCACGGATCGGATTCCTCTGAAACCTGCAGACCTTTTGTATCTACACCTGCTATTGGGTCTGCCCCCACATAAGCATACATATTCGGCCCGTCCACCATCCCCAGCGGGTCGCGGGTGGTCCATCGGG
>CALDSM010000544.1 GCA_937923585.1 uncultured bacterium | reverse complement strand
CGCCGAAAAGGAGCGCGGCTGGGAATGGGGCTACCTGCTGAACCGCGCCAACCCCGACGTCTATACCCTTGAGATTCCCAACTCGGACCTGTTTGCCGCGGTGTTCAGTCCCGATGGAAAACGCATCGGCACGAACACCTGCCCCGAACCCCCGTCCATTCACGACGCCCTTACCGGCAAGAAACTCGTCGCGATGGAGGACGGCGCGGAGCGGTACAGCCAGACCGCCTTCAGTCCGGACGGAACGAAGTACATGGGTGTGAGTTGGGAGGGGTTTGTCAACGTGTGGGACGCCGCCACCGGCAAGCGCCTGCACCGCTTCCCCCTCGGCGCCCAGGGCTACAGCGCGGTGTTTGACGCCGCGGGCGCTTTCGTTTATGCCGGCGCCGGTGACGGCAAAGTGCATGTCTTCGATGTGCATAGCGGCGCGCCTGCCTGCGAACTGGATTTGAACGCCGGGCCGGTCACCAGCGTGGTTATGAGCCCAACACCGGACCGGTTGCTGGCAACTGCGCAGCACGGAGCCGGGCAGTTGTGTGACCTTGCATCCAAAACCCCGATGTTCCCGATTGCCGGGGAAGCCGCCGTCTTCAGTCCCGACGGGTCGAGGGTTGCCACCGCACAGGATACCGAGGCCGTGGTGTGGGATGTCGGGACCGGTGCCGAGACCGCCCGCCTAAAGGGGCACACCGAGCGTATACTTTCCCTTCGCTTCAGCGGCGACGGAAAACAACTGCTGTCCGGATCCCTGGACGGAACCGTGCTGTTGTGGGATCTCCCATCGGCAAAGATGTCTCGGTCCTACCCGCCGGAGAAGAAATCCGCTGCAGTCACAGTTCACTTTTTCGGTCAACAAGAATATGTCCTGGTTGGCATGGCGGACAACCAGTGTGCCCTTTTCAACAAGCAAACGGGTGCCCGTGTTGCGCGACTACAGGGCTGCGGACAGAGGCTGGACGTGGCCGAGCTTCAGCCAAATGGCTCTCTGCTGGCGATGACAGCCGATAATCACGTTGTCCAAGTGGTAAATCCACTGGCGCCGACAGGCGTGGAGAACATTGTCACGTCGGCAGAAAGAGCCGAATGCCTGTCCTACCAGATTTCTTCCTCAGTGTCGGGAAAACTGGCGGCTTTTCAACGTGACCGAGGCGGCGAGACGACATACTTGGTGGACACCGAAGAGAAGAAGTGTGTGTGGGGTCTTTCCGCAAGCTATGGAAGCACGCCCAATTTGCCCCAGATTAGCGAGGATGATTCGCGGCTGGCCTTGGTGGCCGACGGGTATGTGGCTGCCGTCATTGCAGACCCGACTTCCGCCAAACCATCCGTGGCATTCTTCACGGCGCACACCGCGCCCATTTCGTCACTTGTGCTGCGCAGCGATGGAAACGCTGCGGCCAGCGGGGATGAGGCGGGGGAAATCTGTCTCTGGAACACCGGGGACGCACAGACACAGCGGCGGTGGAAAGCGCATGACGGCACCGTCACCCGCATGCAGTTCAGCCGGGACGGACAAAGGCTGCTTTCCTGCGGGCTCGACGGCCAGGCGGTGCTGTGGTCATGCGGCTCAGGGGAGAAGCTGGTGTCCTTTGAGCGCCAGGACAAGGGGATTGCCGCCGCCGCGTTCAACGGTGATGAAACACGGTTACTTACGATTGATATGGGCGGCTTGGCCAAACTTTGGGATGTCACCCGCAGGGAAATGATTGGAAAGGCCACGGTGGGTCCGCAGGTGGGGGCGGAACAAAACAGATGGATGTTTTTAGAGACCCGCTTCTGGCCGGTGGGAAAACAGTTCCTGGTCCAGTATTCGGGCGTGGGCAGCACCCTGTGGGATTCCGCCACAATGGCACCGCTCCTCTTTATTGATCCCGGCGAGCGCGTGTTGCCCCTGCGGGGTGGACAATTTCTGGCAGTTGTGGACCTGTTTGGCAGTCTGCGTACGGTGCGCATGCCCGGCACGTCCGGCGGGCCATCGCCTTCGCCCACGGACTTTCAGCAAGACAAGATCGAGTGGGCTTCCCGGTCCGCGCAGACCCAGTCGATAGGCGAGTCCACGGCCTGCATGTTCATCAGTCATGAAGACGTGGCGCAGGGGCTTGACGGACTCATACAACGGGCGGCGATCCTGTCGCAGGACGGACAGGCGGGGGTGTCCGTTGAAGTGGCATCAAGGACTCAGGCAACGGCCGCGATGGGGTTGAACGCCGGAGATCGCATCGCCACCGTCAATGACACGCCGTTTGCGAACTCTGCGGCAGCAAGCGCCGCAATCCAAAATGCGGCGGAACGTCTGGATGCGGACCCGAAGGCCGGACTCGTGCTTTCGATTTCGCGAAATGGGCAGGCACGCAGGCACGTCTATTGGACGCTTCCGCTCACACGCGAAGAGGCGGCCGTAACCATGACCCGAAACGAGGCTCTTTCGCTGGTGCAGCAGGAAATTGATCTTGCGTCCGTGCAGGCAACTGTAAATGCCGATCTCGCTTGGTTCTCCCTGAGTTTCCCGCCGAAAGACGCGGCGAACGCGAAGATTCGACTGGCAGGTCCGATGGCCCTGTCAGCCATAGACGGTGCCGTCTGCAGCAGTGTTGCCGACTTGCAGAAGGCTCTTGCTGCTCTCAAGCAGCGCATCGCCGCGGGAGGCGCCGTCCAATTCTCCCAGACCTTCCGGCAGGGCGTGTATCGGGAACTGGTACGATCGTTTACGGTGGAGGCGGGATGAAGTTGATGGCGCTCAACACTTCAAATCTGAAATCAACCGTGCATCGCTGTTCGGGGATGTGCTGTCGTCGCAAAGTGGACGCGGCATCCAGCCGCGTTGCTTTCATCCGAAGTGCGGCCATGCGGAAAGACGCAGCCGGGAGGAGATCAACCAGGTTCAGTAAGGTTTTGGGTGCAGCGGTTTGTGCTACTGCCTGCATTCGCGGTCGAGAGGGTGAGTCTGTCCGCAGCTCATGGAGAGGTGCGGAACAGGATGGTCTAGGTGGATGGCCTGAGAGGGCTAGAAGAAAAGGAGATTTGGAAATGAAGGCAAGAAGCAAATGCCTGACGGCGGTCCTGCTGGTGGTGGCATGTTCCGGTGCGGCGTTCGCCCAGTCGGAACTGGCCCAGTGGGGCGATAATGTACAGGTGACCTGCGTGCTCACGCGGGGCCAGGCGCTGGAGACATTGTTCTCCAACAACCTCCTGGTTTCCAGCATGGTGCGGCAGTGGCGGCAGAACTTCGAGACGACGCCGCCCCCTGTCGGCGAAGCCCAGGAAATCCAATCCGCGCTGAATGTGCTGGTTCGGACATTCTCGCTGGACCCAAGGATGAACTGGACTGCCCAGGACCTGCTCGTGAGAAAATGGACGGAGCTGCCGGGGGGGCTGGTGAACAAAAGGAAGGTCCGGGCGGCATTCGAGATTCTGAAGGCGGACGGCCTGATGTGTCTGCCGTTCCTGAACCGCGCCGAGAATGTAGC
>CALDSM010000543.1 GCA_937923585.1 uncultured bacterium | reverse complement strand
GAGATCTGATCGTGACTGGAGTTCAGACGTGTGCTCTTCCGATCTTACCCGCCGAGGCAAGAAGCGCCTTATCCTTCTCATCCGAAAAGACTGACACCAGCGCATCGCCCTCACCGGTTCCGAGTTGTGTCTGCCATGCAGATTTGCCCGAAGCATCCAGACAGGTTACCGTCCCCGACTGGTCACTTAGCACGAATGCCGAATCCGTCCTGCCGGGCAATTGCAGCACGGCCGGCGCTGCGCAACTAAAGGAGGTTTCGCCGGGCAATTGGTATTCCCATCTTGGCTGAAAAGCCCCGTCTAATGCCACCACCTTTCCTTTCGTGTCGCACACTACGATGCCTCCCCCCTGCTCTGCCGGAATCACCGCCGGGCTGGATGACCAGATTCCTTTTGGCAACTGCGCGACCCGCCCATCGGCTTCCTTGCCCAAGTCAGTCCCGTCAAGACCCCATGCCATGACCTCTCCCCCGCGGTTCACGGCGATGATGGCCGGACGGCCGTCGAAACTTCCCATTACGGGGGTGCATTCGACGGGGTACTGACCGGTGGTCTTGGTCCAGACGATCTCCGCGGCTAGAGCATCGAAGCACGCCATCACAAGAATGGACACTGTCAACACAAAGGAAAGCCGGTAGTGCATGCGCATATCCCTTCTCCGGTGGACTTTGTGGACCGTGTGGACGAAGCGGACGTTATGGACGTTGTGGACGTTATGGAAGAACATGCCACACCTGCGCCACGTCCACTGTGTCCACCAGGTCCACGTCGTCCACTCTGTCCACAAAGCTCACCGCCCCAACCTCGTTTCCAAGCTTGGGGCGGTGGTTCTATCCTTGTCTCCTATTTCCAGGCCGTCGAGAAAGCGTAACTCCCCGAGCCCACCTCGTACACGGCATAGCTGCCTTCGCGGCGGATGAATTTCACGCCTGTGGAATTCTCTGCCGGGCCGTCACCCTCCTGCACTGTTCCATCGCCCTGAACGGGTACGCTTACGGTCGCCGTGGTGTTGGCGGGAACCTGGACCTTCCATGCGAGTTTTCCGTCGTTGATGGTCCATTCACTGGAAATTAAGCCGTACAGGGACCGGTGCGTGGCTGTCACATGCGTCAGATCGCCCACGGGATGGGGCTTCATGAGGATGTGCCCGAAGCCGGGCTTCTGCGGATCCGCCTTGATGCCGGCAAGGTATTCATAGAACCAAATGCCGAGGTCGCCGACGAGCATTACGTGGTTGTGCGAATTCATGGCGGGGTCTGCCGTGTCGCCGTTCCACAATTCCCAGATGGTGGTGGCGTCTTTGCCGATCATGTAGCCCCAGCTCGGGTAATCCGTCTGGGAGGCAATGGTGTAGGCAATGTCCGCACGGCCGTTGTCCGACAGCAGGCGCATGAGCCACTGGCCGCCGATCAATCCGGTGGCGAGGTGGCCCTTGCCCTCGTTCATAATCTTGTCGGCGAGGTAGTCAAACGCGGGCTTGTACTTGTCTGCCGGGGCGATGCCGAAGGCCAGCGGCAGCACCTGCGATGTTTCGGAGCCGTTGCCGTAGTACTTCTTCTCCGCATTCCACAGCTTCTCGTTGAATGCGGCGGCCATGCGGTCCGCCTGTGTGTTGAACTCCGCCGCGTCGGCGTCTTTCCCGAGCATACCCGCGTATTTCGCCATCAGTCGCAGATCGTAAATGAAGTAGGCCGTAGCCAGCAGTTCCGGGGGCGTCTTGCGCTTTTCCTCCTTGGAGTGGATCAGCGTCTTCTCTTCGGGCGGCACGCACCAGTCGCCGTAGCTGTCCTTGCCGATCAGGTCGTCCTTGATATATCCCTGCATGTGAGCGATCCATTTCTTCATGCCGTCGTAGTGCCGCTCGATCACCCGCGTTTCGCCGTACTGCGTGTGCAGCATCTCCGGGGCGATGATGAACGTGCTCGGCCACGTCACGTCGTCGCCGAAGATCGGCCAGTAGGTCGGGCACACGTCGGACACGCTCCCGTCCTCGCGCTGGCCGTCGTTCATGTCGCCAATCCATTTGCTGTACAGCGTGGAGATGTCGAACAGGTAGCTTTCGCCCTTGCACTCGGCGGAACGGTCGCCGAGCCAGCCCTGGCGCTCATCGCGCTGCGGGCAGTCCGTGGGAAAGCTGCGGTAGTTGCCGCGCGTTCCCCACCAGATGTTCTTGTGTATCCGGTTGAGCAGCGGGCTGGAGCATTCAAAGGTGCCGGCGCTTGCGACGTTGTCATACACCACCTGCCCCTCCAGCGCCCCGAGCGTTGGTTCGCCGGGGAAACCGGTCATCTCGACATAGCGGAACCCGTGATAGGTGAAGCGCGGCGTATAGGTTTCCACGCCCTCCCCCTTGAGCGTGTACAGGTCGGTCACCAGCGCGCCGCGGATGTTGTCCAAATAGAGTGTGCCGTCGTCCTTGACGGTTTCGGCAAAGCGCAGTTTCACCTGGGTATCCCTCGGCCCCTGTACCGTGAGCCTGCACCAACCGACCATGTTCTGCCCCATGTCGAAGACATACGTGCCGGGCTTGGGTTGTTTGACGGCCACGGGCTTGACGATGTCCATCACCCGTATCGGCTCAGCCATCTGTGCGGAGAGCACGCCGCCCGGCGCGGCAACCTCCGCGGCCGGTTCCCAGTCACTGTTGCTGAAACCGGACCAATCCCAGCCGGTCATCTCCATCCGCGCGTCGTATTCTTCGCCGTCATACTCGTTGTTTGCCCGGATGGGTCCCTTGGTGGTCATCGTCCATGAAGTGTCGCTGACCAGCGTCTCCGAGGTGCCGTCCGCGTACTCGACCTTCATCTGGAACAGCAACTTGGGATAGCCGAAGGTGTTTGTCGCGGTGGGCTGGCTGAAACGGGGCGCGTAGAAGCGGCCGTTGCCCAGCATGACGCCGACGGCGTTCTTGCCCTCTTTGATCCGGTCAGTCACGTCATAGGTCAGGTAGAAGACGCGCTTCTTGAACTCGGTCTGGCCGGGAACCAGGACATCCTGGCCGATTCGGGAACCGTTCATGTACAACTCGAACAGGCCCAGGCCGCACAGGTGTACGGTGGCGTTCTTCACCGCCTTGGGCGCGTCAAAGTCGCGGCGCAGCATGCGCGCCGCCAGGCGGCTGTTGTCCGAACGCCCGCCGCCGGTCCAGGGGGCCATTTCAAATCCGCCCAGAATTTTGGCGTTGCTCCAGTGGGCATCGGCTGCGCCGGGCTTGGCCCAGTCGGCCTGTTCCTTGTCGGTGACGCGCCAGGTGTCGTCGGTGACCACCTGCGTTGCGGTGCCGCTGTTCAGCTTGACGATGATGGACGCCACCAGGCCGGCCGGATTGGGTCCGTCGCCCGCGTTTTCGGCCTCGACCGCGATGACATTGCCGCCGGGATGCAGTTTGGAGGCGATGTCAAATTCCTTGACCTGCTTGAAGTCGCCTGTCTTGCCGACCGGCTCACCGTTCACATACATCTCGCACCAGTTGTCCACACCCACATGCGCCACGGCGGACTGGACGGTCTCCCCCCCGGGAACGACGAGCATCGTGCGGAACCAGCAGTTGCCCGGGGGCGCGGACGCGGCGGGATTCTCGCCGGGGAACCAGATCCAGTTGGCCTTGGCGATATCGTCATAGACCAGCTTGGAGTCGGCATCGCCGCCGTCCAGACCAATCCATTTGCCCTTCCAGTCCTCCTGGTTGAGCAGGCCCATGGACCAGCGCGCGGGCTCGCTCCACGGGGACACCTCGTCCTGGCCGTTCCACACCCGGACCTTCCAGAAGCACCATTGATCCGAGACGAGCGCCTTTCCCGCATAGGTAACCTGCGCGGATTGACCCGAGGCGGTTTTGCCCGAGTCCCACAGGTCGCCGATGTCGCTGGACAGCAGGTCCGAAGTTGAGGCCACGAGCACCTGGTACGCCGTCTGCACCGCGCCGCGCGCTTCGGACCGCAATGCCCAACTCAACCGCGGCTGCACGACGTCAATGCCCAGTGGATTTGTCCGGTACTCGCATTTCACCGCACTGACGGTCATCGGTGCAGCCCCTGCCGCCGCCAGCAGCATTCCGGCCAAAAACAAGCACGCTCCGCGCATGGCATTCACCCTCATCGTGGTTGTTGTGTGTTTCGGCCCGGCAGGCTCCCGCCTGCGGGCGCATCGGGCCATGATACACATTTCGCGCCCGAAGCGCGAACCTTCTTCCGTAACGCGACGGCCCCCATTGGAACGCGGCGGCAGCGCGCAGCGCCGACACCGTGTTGGCTGGTCCTCCCCTTTTGAGTGCGGTGGCCATGCCGCCGCTATTTTTCGCCGGGGCCATGCCCCGGCGGCGGAAGCATGGCTTCCGCAAAGGGAAAGCGGCGGCATGGCCACCGCACTCAAAAAAAGAGGGGGCTCGATTGAAGGCCGATGGGCGGCACAACACCATCGGAGCAATGAATAATTGACAATGAAATGAGGGACGAAGGCGAAGGTCAGAAACGAACGCGCCGCGCCCCGGATTCGGGACGCGGCGCTTGGAAAACGCGGCAGGATGCCGCGTCTACTCTACGGATGACGCTTTAGCAGGGCAGTTCCCAGCCTTTGCGATATTCTTTGCTCACGATCTGGGCGGCGTTGGGCACGTCCATGACCACGCCTGCCTTGTTGTCCCAGTGCAGCTTCTGGCCGGACTTGACGACGAGGTTTCCGAAGTTGACCATTTCGGTGAAGGGGCCGGCATAGCTGAAGTTGGAGCAGGGCATCTTGCCTTCCTTGATGCCGCGAATCCAGTCGAAGTAGGGGCTTTCGTCGGGGATGCGCTCGGCCGTGGGTTCGGGCATTTTGTAGTCCTTCATCGAGGTGGCGGGCATGAGGCGCGGGTCGCCGCCGTATTCACCGGCGGTCAGGATGCCCTTGTCGCCGACAAAGAAGGAACCGTTCTTGTCGCCGTCGCCGAGTTCCTCGTTTTCGGGAATGCCCGCGGGGCGCTTGGGCCGGTTGTAGATTTCCTCGCCGGTAGCCGGGTCGGGATAGTGGCCGTCGTACCAGTAGACGTCCACGGGCGGCATGTCGCCGCGGGCCGGGAAGGCGTACTTGATGGTCGTGGTGATCGGGAAGGTCTGCTCGTTGCGGCCGCGCTGCTCGACCACCTCGACGGTGTAGTCGGTCGCCTCGACCAGTTTCATGGACATGTAGGCGGCGTCCATGATGTGGCAGGCCATGTCGCCGAGCGAGCCGCCGCCGAAGTCCTGCCATGCGCGCCAGTCGTGCGGGGCGAGCTTGTGGTGGTAGGGACGCCACGGGGCGGTGCCGATCCAGCGGTCCCAGTCCATGTTCTCGGGGGCAACCTCCGGCGGCAGCGGCACGTTCATGCCCTGGTTGTCCCACACGGGCCGGTGCGTCCACACGTGGATTTCTTTGACGTTGCCGATGGCCCCGCTCCAGATCATCTCGCAGAGCTGGCGCACGCCGTCGCCGCAGTGGCCCTGGTTGCCCATCTGCGTCATTACCCCGCATTCCGCGGCGGTGTTCTTGAGCAGCCGCGCCTCGGCCACCGTGTGCGTCAGCGGCTTCTGCACGTACACATGCTTGCCCATCATCATGGCCATGTAGGCGGCCGGCGCGTGCGTGTGGTCCGGCGTGGAAATCGTCAGCGCGTCAATCTCCGGCATCTTTTCCAGCATGACGCGGTAGTCTCTGAACTGCCTGGCCTCGGGGATGCGGTAGAACGATTCGGCGCAGCGGTCCCAGTCCACGTCGCACAGCGCCACGATGTTCTCGCCGAGTTTCTTGCAGCTCATGATGTCCGACGTGCCCTTGCCGCCCGCGCCAATGGCCGCAACGTTCACCTTGTCATTCGGGGACAGCTTCTTGGGGACGACCCGGGCCGTGTTCGGCGTCACCGGCGGCGCCTCAATGACCTCCTTGCCGTCCTTCGTGGTCACGGCGCCAAACGCCATGGTGGTGGTTGCGGTGGCCAGAAAGGCCCTTCGTGTCACACTCATGCTGTCCATGCTCTTCTTCCTTTGTTTCCGGTTATGGGGACAAATCACAGGTTGCAGATGATAGCACGTCCTTTGGGCATGCTCCAGTCTCAGATTAACGGAAATGCAGCGAACCCAATGTCACGGGCCGATGCCCATAAAATAGTTCTTGACAAAAGAGTGCTTCCTAATATATAAACGTTCAAGTGGAATGTTGGTGATGCAAGGGGCATTAACAACGAACACGAGGAAGGCCGCAGAAGGGCGGCAGAAGCGAGGAGAAATCTGGCCATGGGTATGGATGTGAGGGGTAGTGTTTTTTTTTGGCTGGTTTGGTAGGGCCGTGTGTATTCTGACGCTTTGCACCTTTCTGCCGTCGGCGGTGCAGCCAATTGGACTAGCAGCTTGGGCTGAAAGGCAAGAGCCGCAGGCAAAGAATATTGGTCAAGCAACATCTCCACTGCTGGCGCCGCCGTACACGCCGATAGAGCAACAGTACCATCTCAGAGCACTCGAAAATGTTGAACTTCAGACAATTGCAAGCCAGTCCGGTCCAACGGTGCATACCGTACTCCCAGCGGTTACCACAGTACTTTCCCAGATGCCTGCGGGAGTACAAGAGGAAATTGAAGGGATTGATGACGCCGAACGGGCATTCGAGCAAATAGGCAAAGAGGACAACTCTAGCGTCTTGGAGCATACAATCACCGTGATACTACCCTCCATCTTTGCGGGAGGACATCTCGGCGATGTTATTGACAGGCTGCAGAAGGCTCTTCCTGATCCGTCCGCGTCCATGCAGTCTCGTCAGTTGTCCGCCGAATTCTACCAGCAAGCGGCGGACACCATGGATCGAAATCTTGACAGGGAAAGAAGTTATGCGCTGCGCACGAGGGCTTTTTCGACGACAGAGCCGGTTCTGGACGCGCTCGCGAATGGCGGGGAAACGGATCCAACCTTGGCGCTCATGGCAGCCCAGCACTATGACACAGCCCGTTTGATCTCTCGGGAAGCGGCATTCGGCGTAGCAGAAAGGCTGGAGAAGCTCCGTTCATCTCTCCCCCAATCGGTCGGAAGGGCTGCGGTCCTGTTTGCGCTGGGCGATCACGAACTTGTTACCAACAACAATGCCGGCGTCGCCTATCTCCGCTATTACGACGCTTCCCGGACGTATGACAGCATTGTGGCAGACGGGACGCTGGCGCGCGGCGGCGCAGCAAGCGCCCGCATATCTTTTGAATGGGCGGCCCACTATGCCAAGGCGCTTGCAAACACAGATCGGGATGCCCAGGCGGTTGAAGTCTACGCCAAGATCCTGCAAGACTTCGCGCCTGAAGCCGTCGGCGACAGATATCATGATACCTGGATACAGAATGCCACCTCGCAGTATATCAACGACCAAGACGACGTGCCGTCGGCTTACAAGGTTTACCAGGAATATCTTGACCGATATCCGGGGGGGGCGCGGGCTCCGGAAGCCATGCTGGGAATGGCGTGGCTGTACCAGGCTGTTGGAGACAGGGCCAGCGCAGCGCTGATCTACCAGCGGATTGCATCTCAGTTTGCCTCCATTCTTCCCGGTGTGGCTGCGGCCGAACAGCTCGAAGCGTTTAGCCAGCAGGGACTCTTGCAGGAAACACCGGCCGAAGTGGCGAAGAAGACAAGAACGGAGGGCAAGTCTGCGCTGCAACTGTGCGGGCCTTCCGCCCTGGCTGCGTGGCTGGGGATGCGGGCGGAAAACGTGCCGGTCGAGACGCTAGCAGGCGAGGCTGGCACCACTGACCAGGGTACCACCATGCGGGGACTTATAGACGCGGCCGGCAAGTATGGTCTGAATATCTGTGGCGTTGACGCGGGCTCGATAGATGCGCTCCCGTTGCCAGCCATAGCGTTCATCCGCGGCAACCACTTCGTGCTGGTCGTTGGGCATGAGGCGGAAGCCGTGCATGTTGTGGATATGGGCTCCGGTCCAAAGGAGATGTGGGTGGGTGACTTCACAAGGGAATGGGACGGCAAGGCACTCGTGCAGAAAGACGCGCTGAACCATCTTCAAGCACGATCATACGTGAAAGGGAATCCGAATGGTGACACTGTTGGCGGTTCGACCGAGACGTTGTCGAACGCCGCTGCACTAAAGCCGTTGAATGAGAGTACTGTTTCCGGTGTGCTGGGCGGACAAGAGGCGGACTGCGTCAATCAAGGACCGCCGTGTGACGATGGCGACTGTGATTGCACGCCGCCTGGCCCTGGCGGCAAGGGGCGCGGTGGCCGTGGTGGTCATGGCGGAAGCGGCTCGGGCGGGCCACCAGAAGACATTCAGTGCTGCATGGCACCCTGTCCCGCGCCATCCGGTAACGGGCCGGGCTCGCCGCGGCACAGGGGTCATACAAGTCCCGGTGGGGGCGCAAAAGCGGGAAGCAGCGTTCAGCCATTTCAAACGGCCCAGTATTTCGGCGAAACTGACCTGTCCATACCCATAAAGGGGGGCGCAACGCTAAAGTTTGATCGGCGCTGGCTCAACGCCTGGGGCTGGGGGCGCGGCTACACGGGCGACACAACAAGAGTCTGGGGAAACAACATCGGTAGAGGCTGGGTATACGGTTACAACATGCATCTGCTATGCTCGGAAACGGTGAACCAATACGGAGCCCCGGAACGGGTGGCCTATTTCGATCATGTCGGCACGGCGCGCTATTACGAGTTTGCCTCGGTCAACGGTAATACGCAGACCTACACGCCCTCGATTCACTCCTCTCCGCTCGACTTGCGATTCAGCACCCTCATCCGGGATGCCGCCACGGGCCGGTTCACCCTCCATTTTGACGACGCCAGTGTCTATGACTTCTCAGCACCGACAGGCGCACCGGACTATTTTGCGCGTCTGGAATACATGACCGACCGCAACGGAAACACCGTGACGCTAAGCTACAACGGCGCAGTGGGTGTCGGCCGTCTCGTGCAAGTGCTTCCCCCCCAGGGCGACACCCGGTATTTTCAGATGACTTACGACGCGAACGGCCGCGTCAGTGCGGCGTACTTGAAGAAGACGGGCGTGACCAACCCGCTCAAGACGGTTGTCTACAGTTACCAGTCGGATCTGCTGGCGGGCGTGGCCTATGATGACGGCACGTCCATGCAGTACGAGTACTCCACGCCGACATCCACAACAGGATTCTATGTCACACGCAAGGTTGACAGGGGCAATTTGCAGCATCTGTACCAGACGGACTACGGCCAGACCTATTGGGGTTATCAGGCAAAGAAGATGACCTACACGGCGCCCGACGGGTTGGTCACCACCTACGAGCGGAATATGACGCTCCTCAACCAGTACAGCACGTATTGTCTGGTCATAAA
>CALDSM010000542.1 GCA_937923585.1 uncultured bacterium | reverse complement strand
TGCGCCACTGGAATCCGCCGGCAAGGTTGAGGGTGCCGGGAATGCCCAGCGAAAAGGGGGTGCCTTGGCTGAATGCGCCGCCGGTGGAGTGGCTGACGGTCTGGGCACCGGGTTTCACGGTGGGGTCTAGCGCCGCAATGAGGTACAGTTCGCGCCCGCCCAGCGGCATGAAGAACTGATACTCCAGAATGTTTGCGGAACCGTCCCCGTCTGCGTCGCCGTGGAGCCCGAGGAATTGCGGCAGGAGGACATACTTGCCCGTGTCGGGTACGGTGAGGTCGAGGGGAAATTCATTGTAGGAGGTGGCGGCGAAGATGAGCAGGGGAGGTAACAGTGAAGACTGGAGGTCACCCAGGATGAAGTATCCCGCGAGGATGCTGTCGAGCCCGCGCAGCACCGACAGCGCCAAGCCGCCGGTTCCGCCAAGATTTTTGCGCATCTGGCCAATGTTGTTCTGCCAGGCGGCGCTGACCGCGGCATGGCTGATTCCCCCGCTGGCGCCAAGGTCCAGGGCCGGGTTCCGCAGACAGGCGCGAATCAGCCCGAATTCACAACTGTCAAGAAGTCCGTTGCCGTTTATCTGGACGGGGTCAATGCCCCCGAAGCCTCCGTTGGCGTCACATTGGTCCGGGGCAAAACTGAAACCGTTAAGGAGCTCCTTGTAGGGGGCCGTGGTGATCTGGAGAAACTCAAGAAACGCGTCAAAGTCATCGTCGCTGAGCGGGGGTGGATCCTGATAGGCAAGGACCCCATTGTGGGTGAAGAGACCGTTTCCGGCATCCGGACCGCCCAACGGGTTGGCATTGACGTCAACTATGGAATCGTCATCGAGCACGTCAAGGCGGGGCGTGCCGGGGGTGCCGTCCAAGACGACGGTTACCGTGTACGTGTCGCCTGAGCCAACAACCGAGCCGACGTTGAGCGCCTTTCCTGCGGCCTGCATTGCGGAGGCGAAGTCGGTTTCGTCCACGCCGGTGACGGATTCGGAGAAGCGGACGCGGAAAGCGGCCTGGGTTGCGTCAGCGGCCAGCAAACGCACCTCAAAGACGCGGGGCCAGCCGAGCCAGACGCCGTAGAATTCGTTGATGCAACGGCGCGCCACGATGGCATAGCCTGCTGGCGTGAGGTGGATGTCAGAATCCACCAGTGCCTCTTCGGGTGCGCCGTAGGCAAGGTTTCCGCCCGGCATGGGACTGTAGGCGGGATAGCCTCCCGGATAGCGAACGGCTCCCGGCAGGATGGGCGGTTCGGCCTTCGGGATGCCATAACTATATTGCATGAGGCCAAGGTTGTGAATGTAATAGACGCGGTTCTTGCGCTGCGTCATGGCGAGTTTGGTCCGTTCGAGGCCAAGGATGCCCAGGTTGGACTGGGCGGGCGTGATGCCGCTGTCCTCATGGTCGCCAAAAGTGTAGCCGCAAAGACCCACACGAATGCCGGGCCGGACCGCGAGGATGAAGTTCACGGCCGTCTCGATATGGGCGGTTACGCTGTCGAAGACGGCCTGCTGTTCGGCGGGTGTCATGTCGGGCCGCCATGTGCCGTAGAGGATGTCGTTGCCGCCGAGGCTGAGATGCACTATGTCTATGGTGGGATGGAGCGCCAGTTCCTCCGCGACCGTGGCGAGCATGCCGGGCTCGACGAATTCACTTGCGCGCATTCCGACAATGGCGGTGCGGAACCCGAGGGACCGGTAGTCCCCGCAGCCGGGGAACTCGGGAAGGACGGTTTGGTAGGAGTCGAAGGCCTGCATCAGGGCGCTCCAACTGTCACCGGCCAGCAGGATGCGCGGCACCGGATCAGCGGACGCCGGAAGGACAACACCCAAGGCGCAGCACGCGGTGATGAGGCAGAGACCGGTGCGGGAGAGACGGTTGCGCGCGTACAAGGCCACAATAGGCACTCCTCATAACCTGTTGACAAGTCTGCCTATGAATGCCGGAACACTACGCCGGATTATAACACGGGGATTCGGGACCCATGAAAGAGCCCCGCGCCGGTGACACTCCAGCGACGCCATACACCCGGCAAACCCGGCGGAAAGGGACAGGCTGTGTGTTGCATCTTTCCGCCGAATGCACCGCCTGTCAGTTCCCCATGGCCTGGCGCAGCGCCTCGGTGATGGGCGGCTCGGCACCGGGCTCGACCCAGCACCAGGATTCGTCGTTGTACTTTTCCGTTGACGCCAATGCGGTGGGGATGTATCCGGGAGCGCATTCGCCGAATCCCGCCGTAACCACCGGTGCCTGGGGACTGTACCCCTGTGCGATGAGCTGGTACTGCACGAATGACTCCGCGGGCATTATCAGGAATTTCGCCCTGCCAAAGTCCGCCACGGGCACGTCAATGGGCCGGTCGGCGGCGACCCGCCTGCGCCAGCTCAGGTTCATGGCGGCGAGATTTCGCTGGAAGGGTTTTGCGCCAGTGTCGGCCAGGGTTCTCTTGGAGTCTTCCTCCGCATAGCCACCGAAACCTTTGGGCACAAGGCGGAGCGGCGCAACCCGAAGCACCACCCGCTCAAGGGGATAGCGCTGCGTGTTCTCCCACGCCTTCACCATGCCCTGATAAATCTTATCGGCCAGCACGGGGCGGTTTTCCGGGTTGCCGTCGTTGAATTTGCCCGCCGTGGTGTCCCCGCTGCATCCCGTGAAATAGATCTGAAACACGTCCGGCATTTCCGCCTGCCGCCGGGCGCGGGCCATTCCGACAAAATCGGCGGAGACGCCCCCTTTCCCGTAATAGCTCATGGGGTGGGTCGAATAGGCGCTCAGCGCGGCAACAGGCGCGTCGCCGTTCCAGAAACTGAGGGTCTTCAGGAAGGGGTCGATGGTCCCTTCGGGCAGTGCGCGCAATGCGGGGTCCGCCGTGGCGCTGCTCCGTCCATAGGTGACCGTGCCGTCGGCAAGCACCACGCGCCGGTTGGAGCAGACGCCCTCGACCCTTGCGAGACCGATGCCGTAGTGCGTCACGGGCTTGGGCGTCTTCAGCGCGTCGCGCATGGCCGAGGCCACCCGCGTCACGCAGTCCTCTGCAAACGCCGTATCGCACAGCGACTTTTCCAGGCCCGCTTCATCCAGCAGGCGCTGGGCTTCGTAATCAACAACGGGGGCGTCATGCTGATGCACACTGGCCAGCAGCACCGACTCGCGCGACGTGCCCGCCGCTTCGGCCAGGGTGTCGCGCCAGTGGTCGTAGGCGTCATTGCGTATCTCGCACCAGTCCACCGCCAGAAAGACCAGCGGCTTCTCCGGCCCCAGCAAGACCAGGCCGTTCGCGAAAAGCGGGTCCACGATCTCTTTGGCGGGAGAAATTCCCCCGCCCATGCATGCATGGCCGATGGGCACTGTGACATCGGCACGAAATGCCGCGATTTGGTAAACCGGCGCGGGGGCGGCCAGCACCGAGAGCGCTGTTGCCAGAGCAAGCATGCCTGGAGAGATCATTTTCCACTCCTTTTACATTTCTCAAAGAGTCCGAACGGCTGGAACGCAGACCAGTGTGACATCCTTTGCCGGGGCATTTGGCCCTGGCATGCACCGCGTGAGACCACCCCAGAACCCGGGGAAGCGTGACGTGCCGGGTCCATTATGAGAACCGACGGTGATGCTTTCAACCATCGCGAAGCAGCGAGACACAGACGAATTGCCTGCCGGTTTGAGTGAATGCCCGGTGACCCAGATTTTGTCACGTGAGCCCGTTTTGGCCGGAATCAGGAAATGTGCGCCTTTTGTTGGGGACAAAGCCCCGAGGCCGGAGGCGACCGGGCGGGGCAACAGGTCCTTTTTGAATTCGTGTTTTCTTCCCTGCTACGCTCCGGGGTCAATTGCGGCGGCGGAATGGCAACGTTGCCGGCGTCCATGCGGGACGCCTGTGCAGTGTATTTGGCGGGAGCTTCCCAACGTCAACCCAAGGGAAATGCGCGTATGCTGGAACGTATCAAGGAAATTGCGGCGCGGCTTCGCGGACTGCGGGAGGCGTCCAATGTTACGGATGAATCGCTGGCTGAACGGGTCGGCATACCGCTTGCGCGGTACCGGCAGTACGAAAACGGCAACGAAGACATCCCCGCGAGCATTCTTTTCGAGGTCGCGCACCTGTTGAACGTCGATCTCGGTGTGCTGCTGACAGGGGAGACGCCCAGGATGCACGCCTTCACGGTGACCCGCGCGGGCAAGGGCGTGGATGTGGAACGGAGAAACCAGTACAAGTACCAGGCCCTTGCGATGAACTTCATCCACAAGAAGGCGGAGCCGTTCCTCATTGAGGTCGAGCCCCGGACGGACGGCGCAAAGCCGGACGTGAACGCGCATCCGGGGCAGGAATTCGACTATGTGATCGAAGGCACGCTGCGGGTCTTCATACACGATCAGGCAATCGTTCTGGAGGCCGGTGATTCGGTCTTCTTCGATTCCGGCCACGGCCACGCCATGGAGGCGGTCGGGGACCGCCCGGCGAAGTTCCTGGCCGTCATACTCTAAACGACCGTCTTTGCCGCAAAACCAACGCAGGAGCAGAAAATGTCTTTGCTGAACCGTTTTGTGCCGCGCGAGGATTACACGTCGTATGAGGACTTTCGCGCGCATTTCACCATCAACACGCCCAAGGACTTTAACTTCGCTTACGACATCGTTGACGTGTATGCGCGGGAAGAGCCGGACCGCACCGCCATCGTCTGGTGCGATGACCAGGACAACGAGCGGACATTCACGTTCCGGGATCTGTGTGAACAGAGCAACCGGGCCGCAAATGTGTTCCGCAGGCACGGCATTGTGAAGGGCGATCACGTGCTGCTCGTTCTCAAGAAGCGCCCCGAGTTCTGGTTCTGCCTGCTGGCGCTGCACAAGATCGGCGCGATCGCCACGCCCGCCACGCACATGCTCACGGCAAAGGATCTCGAATACCGCATCCGGTGCGCCGACATTCGAATGGTCGTTTGCGTTGCGTCTGACATGCTGCTGGAGCAGACGGACGAGGCGCATCTGCTGTGCGGGGACATGCTGCGGACAAAGGCGGTGGTGGGCGGCAGGCGGGACGGGTGGGTGGACTTCAGCGCGGAAACGGAAGCCGCCAGTCCCGCCTTCGAGCGGCCTTCGGGCGCCGAAGCGACGCACAACGACGACATCGCACTGGTCTATTTCTCGTCGGGCACCACCGGCTATCCGAAGATGGTGCAGCACACCTTTGCGTATCCGCTGGCGCACATCATCACCGCAAAATACTGGCACCACGTGACGGACGGGGGGCTGCATTGCACGGTGGCCGACACCGGCTGGGCAAAATCGGCATGGGGCAAGATCTACGGGCAATGGATCGCGGGCAGCGCGGTGTTTGTCTACGACTACGACACGTTCAACGCGGCGCGGCTGCTGGAAAGGATCAGCCGCCACGGCGTGACCACGTTTTGCGCGCCCCCGACGATCTTCCGCTTTCTGATTCGGGAAGATCTGTCGCAGTACGATCTGAGCCGGATACGGCACTGCGTTGTGGCCGGAGAACCGCTGAATCCGGAGGTGTACGAACAGTTCCTCGCGCACACGGGACTCGAACTGCGGGAGGGTTTCGGGCAAACGGAATCCATCGTCATGATGGCGACCTTCCCCTGGTTGGAACCCAAGCCGGGTTCGATGGGCAAGCCGTCGCCGGGCTACGCCATTGAGCTGATGAATGCGGAGGGGGGGCGCTGCGAGGCGGGCGAGGAGGGCGAGGTCGTGGTCAATCTTCAGGGCGGCACGCCGCCCGGGATGTTTGTCGGGTACCACCGCGCGACTGAGGCAACGGAGGCCGTTTGGCACGACGGCTATTACCACACGGGCGACATCGCCTGGATGGACGAGGACGGGTACTACTGGTTCGTGGGCCGGGCGGACGATCTGATCAAGAGTTCGGGCTACCGCATCGGGCCGTTCGAGGTCGAAAGCGCGCTGATGCAGCATCCCGCGGTGCTTGAATGCGCCGTCACGGGCGTTCCGGACCCGCTGCGCGGTCAGGCCGTGAAGGCGACCGTCATTCTGGCGAAGGGATATGCGCCCGGCGACGCCCTGAAAGAGGAACTGCAGAACCACGTCAAGACCGTGACGGCGCCCTACAAGTATCCGCGGGTCATCGAGTTCGTGACCGAACTGCCCAAGACAATCAGCGGGAAGATTCGGCGGACCGCCATCCGCGACCATGACCGGCGGGGTGCGGAAGGCAAATAGGGCGTTCAACTCCCGGTCCCGATTTCCACTTCCGTTTTCGCGCCGACGCGCGGCGCATCCCTCACGGGATGCGGTTTGCTTCGGCTGTTGGAGTTGTGTGACATTGGTGGCCGGTTTTGACCGGGGGTAACGACGCCGATGCTGAACACGCTGGATTTTGCCGTCTTCGCGGGCTACTTCGTTGTGGTCACCGTGATCGGATTTCTCGTGGCGCGGCGCGAGAAGGCCACGGTAAACGATTATTTCCTGGCGGGCAACACGCTCCCGTGGTATGCGATGGGCGCGTCGGTGGTGGCGGCGGGGATCAGCAGCGAGCAGTTTGTGGGGGAGATTGGGTACGCGTACAAGGTGGGGCTGCCCGTGGCGAACTGGGAATGGCTGGTGGTGCCTGCGTTCACCATCATGCTGTGGATCTTCATCCCCATCTACTTCCGCAACCGCGTTGCCACCATGCCCGAGTATCTCGAACGCCGCTTTGGCCCGCGTGCCCGGACTGTGTTCGCGCTGCTGACCGTCGGCAGTTATGTGTTCGCCAATTTCCCGCTGGTCTTTTTCACGGCGGGCTTTGCGCTGAACAAGATGTGGGGGATCAACCAGATCGTCGCCGTGTGGGTGATCGTGCTGACGACGGGCCTGTACACGATCTACGGCGGCCTGCTGTCGGTGGCGTGGACCAATTTCTTCCAGTGCGTGCTGCTGCTGGGCGGCGGCCTCTATGTGTTCATCGCCGGGATGCACCTGATCGACTGGGATTTTCAGGCCATCCTCGGCACGGGCCAGCAGGCGCACCTGATCGCGCCCGCCACCCATCCCGACGTTCCGTGGACGGCCGTCCTCATCCTGGCGCTGTCCACGAATGTCTGGTACTACGCCACCAACCAGTACATCAACCAGCGCTGTCTCGCGGCGCGGTCCGAATGGGACGCCAAGATGGGCATCCTGTTTGCTGGCGCGCTTCAGTTGCTCATGCCGCTGGCCACATGCTTTCCAGGCATGATCTACCGCGTGATCAACCCGAACTTGCAGGTCACCGACGAGGCCTACATGAGCGTTGTGACGGCGGTGGTGCCGCTGGGCCTGCGCGGGCTCGTGCTGGCGGCGGTGATGGCTGCCATCATGTCAACCGTGGCCGGACTCGTCAATTCGATTTCGACCATCGTCACGCTGGACCTGTTCCGTCCGTGGAAAGGCAGCGACTGGTCGGACGCGCAACTCGTGCGCTTCGGCCAATGGGCCGGCGGCGGTGCGCTGCTGGTGGGGGCACTGATTGCCCCCATCGTCATGCAGTGGGACAACCTGTTCCGGTATTGCCAGGACATCTGGGCGCCGATGGCGGCCCCCGTGGTCACCGTGTTCATCGCCGCGGCGCTGTGGGACCGCGCAACGACCCGCGCGGCGCTCGCCTGCCTGTGGCTGGCCATCCTTACGATCCCGCTGACCTTTGCCAAGGCTTTCCTGGGCGATTTTGGCATCCATTTCCTGCCCGCCAGCTTCGAGAACTCGCTGGTGCTCGCCGGCACCGTCTACCTGGTTTCGATTGTCCTGTTTGCCGTGTGCTCGCTCAGCAAGGCCTCGAACGTGGTCACGGGACTCTTGGCCCTGGCCCTGTGCGTGCCCGTAATCATTCTCGGCATGTTCAGCACCGTTGGCGTTGCGGTTGCCGTTGCTGTTGTGGTCGTTGCGGCTATCCTTTCACTGATGCTGCGGGCGCGAAATGCACGGGCGCCGCAGTGGGACTGGTCCATGTTGCGGCTGCCTGAAACCGAGCGGCGGCCGTGGTATCAGTCCGTCTGGCTGTGGTGGCTGCTGCTGACGGGCACCTTTGGCCTCATCTACGCGACCTTGTGGTAAGCGGGACTTCCAAGAATGACAGAAACTCACGAAATCGTTTGCAGAGTTCAGAGAAACCGTCTCCTCCCCGTCATTCCCGTGAAAACGGGAATCCAGGCTTGTCAAGGACTTGGGGACGCACGCGGGGTTCTCGATTTCCGCTTTCACGGGAATGACGGAGGACCTGATTTCGGCATTATGTCAATTATGGAAGGCCCGCAAGGGAGGAAAGAGACATGAAACTGGCGGCCATGCAGGTCCTGTCGGAAGGCGAACTTCGGCAGATCCACGAGGCGACCCTCACCATTCTTCAGGAGTGCGGCGTCAAGATTCTCAATCCGGACATGTTCGCCTTCCTTTGCGGTCAAGGCTGCGCCGCCGACGCGGACAGCCATGTCGTCCATTTCTCGCAAGCGGATCTCGAACGCGCGCTCGAAACCGTGCCGCGCACCTTTGAGGTGTTCGACCGCGACGGCGTACCCGCCTTCGTGCTCGGCGACGGCACACCGCGCGTGGCCGCCGGCCACAATGCCATCTTCTGGGTGGACAGCGAAACAGCCAAGACCCGGCCCTCGACGGTGGCGGATGTGGAACAGTTCGCGCGCCTGTGCGAGCAACTCGGCAACATAGACATGATCGGCATTCCGGTCATGCCGCAAGATGTGCCTGACCCCCGCGCCACGCTCCTCTACGGCGTCCGCGCCTGCATCGAGAACAGCCGCAAGCCCCTCTTCTTCTCGACCGACGACGTTGCCGTCAACGGGCGCATCATAGACATGCTGGCCGCGGTGTTTCCGGGCGACTTGGCGCGGCAGCCCTACGGCATCGCGCAGTTGTCTCCCACCAGCCCGCTGTTCTGGGAAGCGAGCGTGCTCGAGGCCCTGCGCGAGACCGTGGAACGCGACGTGCCCCTGGCCATCCTGCCCGAGCCCAACGCGGGCGTCTCGGCGCCGTACACCCTGGCCGGACTGCTTGCCGTCAACAACGCCGAATGCCTGTCGGGCATCATCATCAGCCAACTGCTTAAACCCGGCGCGAAGGTCCTCTACGCCAATTCATGGACCACCACCGACATGCGCACCGGCCACGCGCTGGTCGGTTCTGTCGAGACCAGCATTTGCCGCATCGCAGGCGCGCAACTGGCCCGGCACTACGGCATCCCCTGCCACACCACCGCGCCCAACTCCGACAACCACGCACACGACGAGCAGAACGCCTGGGAGAAGACGCTTAGCATGCTGTGCGCCGTGGCCGGCGGCAACGACCTCATCGTCAACTGCGGCATGTTCGCCACCGGCATCACCTGCAGCCACGAACAACTCCTCATGGACAACGAGATTGCCGGATTGTGCCGCCGCCTCAACGGCGGAGTCGAAGTGAACCAAGAAACCCTCGCCGTGGATACGGTCAAAGAAATCGGCCCCCGCGGCACCGGCTATCTGACCGCGCTCCACACCCTCGAACGGTTGCGTTCCCCGGAATACCACACGCCGACACTGGCCGTCCGCGGTCCCCGCGCGATTTGGGAATCCCAGGGCGCCCCGGACACCCCCGCGCTTGCCCGAAGGCACGTCGAAAGCCTTGCGCGGGAAGTCGGCAATCCCCTTGATGCCTCCCGCCGCGCCCGGTTGGCGGAGATGATGACGCTGTAGATGCAAAGTACACACAAAGGCGTGCGTCTTTCGGACAAGTGACAGAGCACTTTGTCTTCCACTCCGACTGCCCTGCGTATGCTGCTCTTGGCTTCAACGTTCTGCGGACCCGGTATTCCTGGACACAAACTTGCGGCAGCGAGTGCAGCCAAGGAGCGCGGATACGAGCAAGGGATCGAAGAAAGGAACGGGCGAGAAGCAGCGTTCGCCTGGGGCGGACGCATCGTCCCTGCAATTCCGCATCGGCCTGTCTCACGGTCCGTAAGCCTTGACCGGGTGGAACTTCCGAGAATAGGATGGTTCGGTCTTGGCCGTGCGCCCGGACATGCGTGAAAGGAGCGAATCATGCACAGGGTGGGCTGCGTTCTTTTGGGTGTGTCATCTGTTGCGCTGTTTACGCTTCAAGGGTGCGCCAATACCGGCGTGTCCGGCGGGCTTTCGCGCTCGCCGTTCTCGGACATGGTTTACCTGCAGGACTCGCACAGCGCCCGCGCTTCAAGCTGGGACCGCAGCGGGGGCAACATTGATTTCCGCGCCCTGAAGGGCGGGGAAACTCTGAACCTGGCAACGATTTCGGGTGCGGGCTGCATACGCCACCTCTATTTCACCATAGGTCCCACGGACCACTATCTGCGCGACCTCGTGCTGAGGATGTACTGGGACGGCGAAACGTCACCCAGTGTCGAAGTCCCCTTTGGTGATTTCTTCGGCGAGGGCCAGGAACGGGTGCGCTTTTACCGGTCAATGCTGGTCACGGTGAACCCCGGCGCGGGCGGCGTCGCGGGCACGGTCGGGTTCAACGCCTATTTCCCGATGCCGTTTGAAAAGGGCGCGCGGCTCACCCTTACCAACGAGGGCGAAGACTTCATAGGCGCCGTCTGGTATCAGATCGGAAG
>CALDSM010000541.1 GCA_937923585.1 uncultured bacterium | reverse complement strand
TTCCGTGGTACACAGAGCTACGCAATCTGACGTTGCTGGAGGGACGCTATTTCACCGACCTGGAAATGTACGGCCGCAAGAATGTGTGCGTCCTCAGCGAGGCGATGGCGCGCCGTCTCTTTCCGCTGACGCCGCCCATCGGGAGCAACGTCCGCGTGGGAAGCGACTACTACAAGGTGATAGGTGTCATTTCGCAGGAGGCCGTCGCCTCGGCGGCGGTGGCAAACGCGGCAAAGCCCGAGAACAACCGCTCCAACGCCTCCGCAACGCCGCGGCTGTACATCCCGCTCACTGCGGCCAAGTCCCGTTTCGGCGAGATTCTGATGCGCCGCAGCAGCGGCAGCATGGAGGCTGAGATTGTGGAACTGCACGAACTTATCGTGCAGGTGCACAATCAGGACGCGGTGGAGGAGACCTCGAAGGTGGTCGAGGAACTGTTTTCGCGGAACCACAAGAAGAAGGACTACGAACTCATCGTTCCGCTGGAACTGCTTCGGCAGGCAGAACGCACCAAACAGATATTCAACACGGTGCTGGGTGCCATTGCCGCCATCTCGCTCATCGTTGGCGGCATCGGCATCATGAACATCATGCTCGCCAGCGTGACCGAACGGACCCGCGAAATAGGCATTCGCAGGGCGCTTGGCGCGAAACGCCGCGATATCGTGGTTCAGTTTCTCATTGAGACGGTCATACTCTCCGGCTGCGGCGGCATAATCGGCGTGGGGCTTGGCGTGCTGATTCCCTACTTCATCACACGCTTCTCCGAGATGGCGACCATTGTTACCCCCTGGTCGCCGATCATCGCCTTTTCCATCTCCGCGACGGTTGGACTGGTTTTCGGGATCTATCCCGCGCTGCGTGCGGCCAACATGGACCCCGTGGAGGCATTGCGCCACGAATAGCAATGAACGGGATGTCAGCCCCCAGCTGGGCAAGAGCTCCGCGGTAGCCTCCGAATCCGCCATACATTTCCCGTTCTTCAGCGGCCGACAACGGTTTCGCCGTGATTTTGCCGGCTGCCGTATCCGTTCGGGACGCCGGGTGCGGAAGAATTCTGTTTGCCCTCGCCCGGGTATTTCATGCTCCAGACCCGGCGGACACGATCCATTGTCCGTGCCAGCGCGAGAGACCCGCCGTGGGGAACGACGGGGCTTTCAAGCAGCCCCTCCCGGATGCAGCGGCCCGCCTCTTCGGCCTCCAGGTAATAGCCGATCCCGCGCCGGTTGAATGCAATGCGCTCTTCAGCGCCGTTGCGGCGCAGAACAAGGGCGTCGGGATGGGAGAACTCCGGGGGAATCAGAATCGTTCCCTCGCTGCCCGCGATGACCGCTTCCTGGGGCAAGGCTGTCTCGAAGGAGCAGGAGAGCACCGCCATAGCCCCGGTCGCGTATTTCATTACGATGCCGGACTGCACGTCCACTTCTGTTTCGCCGAACTGGGCCGCGGTGGCAATGGCGATGGGCGCCTCGCCGAAGACCAGTTGCGCCAGCGCAAGCGGGTAAATGCCAATATCCAGCAACGCCCCTCCGCCCAAGGCTGGATTCATCAGCCGTCCTTCGGGTTCCAGGTTCGCCCTGAACGCGAAATCCGCGCGTAGCATGCGGGGATCGCCGATGGCACCCTCGCGAACCAGGTCACGCGCCTTCTGCACGGCCGGAAAGAAGAGCATCCACATCGCCTCCATGAGAAGACGGCCGGCGCCGCGGGCCGCCCGGAACATTTCAAGGGCCTCCGCGTGGTCGAGCGCAAGCGGTTTTTCGCAGAGCACATGCTTGCCGTGCGTGAGGCACAGAAGGGTGTTGTCTTTGTGGCACGCGTGGGGTGTGCCGATATAGACGGCGTCTATGTCCGGCGCGGCCGCCAGCTCCTCATAGTTCCCATAGGCTTTCGGGACGCCGTGTTCGTCGGCAAACCGCCTCGCCTTTTCGAGGTTGCGCGACGCAACACCCCTCAATTCCGCATGGTCGGCCGCTTTCAGATCCCGGGCGAATTGCGCGGCAATGTTTCCCGTGCTCATGATGCCCCAGCGAATCGTGTCCACCATGCCGTGGCCCTTTCTGCTCCTCAATACTCCTTCTTTCAGCGCCCGCTTTCACCCCTCATGATTATTCCAACCGCATATGCGGGCACAAAAATTCCGCCGTCCACCCGTGCGATTCCCGGCGCAGACGACAGGGCAAGGTGTCCGCCCCCGGCTTCCCCGCAGGGGACTCGTTGAGGCGCGTCCGCAAGATTGCAGACGATGGTCACGGGGCCGCGAACGATGACAAGCCAGCGCGCCGTCTCGTCGAGACGCACGGCCGCTTCCTCCATTCGACCGGCGCGCAGCGCGGGTGTCCGGCGGCGCAGTCGGATGAGTGACCGGTGCCACTCTGCAAGTTCCCGGTGCATCGGACGTTCCAATTCCCTCCAGTCGAGCTGTGAACGCCGGAAACTGTCCTCCGACTGGGGATCGGGAAACGTTTCAGGGTCCCAGCCGAAGGCGGCGAACTCCTTCCGTCTGCCCAGTGTTACCGCTTTCCCCAGCTCGGGATCGTCGTGGTTGGTAAAGAACAGGAAAGGCGTGGAGGCGCCCCATTCCTCCCCTTGAAAGAGCATGGGCACGAAGGGCGACGTCAAAACCACGGCGGCGCCAATCTTCAGCATGCCCGGCGGAATCAGGTTGCTGGTGCGCTCGCCCATGGCTCGGTTGCCCACCTGGTCGTGATTTTGCAGACAGCCCACCAATTGATGACCCGTAATTCCCGCGGCCGGACGGCCATGGTGGCGGCGGCGATAGGGGGAGTAGATGCCGTCATAAACGAACCCCTTGGTCAGCGCCTTGGCCAGGTCGGCCAGCCGACCGAAGTCCTGATAATAGCCGGTTCGTTCGCCGGTCAGGACCGCATGCAGGGAATGGTGAAAGTCCTCGTTCCATTGGGCGTCCATGCCGTATCCCCCCGACTCGGAAGGGCGAACCACCCTGGGGTCGTTGAGATCACTTTCGGCAATCATCACGAAAGGGCGGCCCATCACGGGTTCCAGGAGGCGCACCTCCGCGCAAAGCTGTTCGAGAAAGTGCGTGGCCGATGTGTCCACGAGCGCATGCACGGCGTCAACGCGCAGGCCGTCCATGTGGTATTCGCGCAGCCACATTAGCGCGTTGTCTATGAGGAACCGCCGCACCTCATCGCTTTCCGGGCCGTCCAGATTGATCGCCATGCCCCACGGCGTCTTATGCCTGTCCGTAAAGTAGGGCCCGAACTTTCCGAGATAGTTGCCGCATGGGCCCAAATGGTTGTATACCACATCGAGCAGCACGGCCAGTCCCCGCAGGTGGCAGGCGTTCACCAGGCGTTTGAGTCCCTCCGGCCCGCCATATGCATGATGCGGCGCATACAGATCAACGCCGTCATAACCCCAGCCGCGGCTGCCGGGAAATTCGGCCACCGGCATGAGTTCGACGTGCGTGATCCCAAGGTCCGCAAGGTAATCTAGCTGCTGGAGGGCAGAATCAAAAGTGCCCTCCGGCGTGAACGTGCCCGCGTGCAGTTCGTAGATTACTGCCGACTCATGCGAAGGCGGCTTCCAGCCTGAATCCTCCCACGCAAAACGCCCGTGGTCCAGCCAGCGTGACGGGCCATGCACACCGCAAGGCTGCCACGGCGAACGCGGATCGGGAAACGGCCCCGCGCCGTTTACGCGAAATGCATAATCGTCGCCGTGACGGAGGGGACTGGTGTCCGAAGCCCACCAGCCGGCCGCGTCCTTTTCCATGTCCGTGTTCCGGTTGCCGCCTGTCAGTTCCACCCGGTCGGCATGCGGGGCCCAGACCCGCAAAGGAGGGGTGTTCATGGTTCCACTGCCAGCAGCAGCGCGACAGGGAACCGCGACAGGATGCCGCCGAGGCTTGTCGGGCCGCCTTCGAGATCATCCCCTGTCAGCGCATTGCGCCAGCGGCGCCGGGGCAGTTCCAGTTCTGTGTCCGACCAGTCCCCGTCCAGTTGCATCACGAGACGGGGGGTTACGGTAATGGCGCCCTCACCGCGGGCAAACGCCACCACGTGTCGCGCTTTTGTTCCATGGGCCGTCAAGGGGCGGTAAGTTCCGCCTGGCCCGAATAGTTCCGGATGTTCACGGCGCGCATGCAGGGCCTGCCTGGTGATCCAGAGCTTTGGCAGGCCGTCCTCCATTCCCGACAGAATCTCTTCGGGAGACAGGTGCGCCAGGCTGTCCAGCAGTCCCCGGCGCAGCGCAAAGTCCACCGGCCTGCGGTTGTCGGGATCAACAAGACTCAAGTCCCACAACTCGGTGCCCTGATATATGTCGGGGACCCCCGGCGCCGTGAGGGTCAACAGTTTCTGCGCCAGGCTGTTTATCCTTCCGGCGTCCGCAAGTCCTGCGACGAATTCCCCGATGTCGTCGAGGAACGGGCTGTTCGTCATCGCCCCGGCCACGAAATCACGCACGCCGCGTTCATAGGCATCGTTCTTTTCGGTCCAGGAGGTGTGCGTCTTGGCCTCGCGGACGGCCTTCTCCATATATGCCGTCATTCGTTCCAGGTCAATAGGCCAGGCCCCGGCGAGCGTCTGGTAGAAAAGGTACTCCGTGTTGCGGTCCGGAATTTCGCCGCTCCGGTGGCGCTCATTGTCTCGCGCCCATCTCCGCACCCTCCCGGCCCAGTGTTCCGGAATCTCTGAAAGCAGCGCCAACCGTGCGCGCACATCCTCGCTCCGCTTGGTGTCATGGGTCGTGGAGGCGAGCAGCGCCATCGGGCGCTCTGACTGCGCTTCCGCGCAGGCCGTATGGAATTGCTCCAGGCTGACGCCGAACCGTGCCGGATCGCCGCCCACCTCATTGAGGGCTGTCAGCCGGTTGAAACGGTAAAAGGCGGTGTCCTCCACCGCCTTGGCCATGACCGGGTCGGTTGACTGCTGAAACCGCATGGCAAGTTCGCACTCGAGCGGGCCGGCCACGCGCAGCAGGAGCAGGTCTTTCAGGAAACGAAAGAGTTCGGCATCCAAATCGGGGCGTTCCGCGATGGCTTTGTCTATGGCAGCGCCGATGTTCGCCTCGTCCTCCCGCCGGACGTCGCCGGTGGAGGCGGACACATAGGTCCGGTATACCGGAAAGCAGACGGCGGTTTCGCGGAGCGCCTCGCTCATTTCATGGCGGGTGAAATCCCGGTGCCGCCGGTGCCGTTCGCAGACATCCACGAAGAGGCTTGTGAGCCGCTGGAACTCGCTTCCCAGCAGATCATTGAGCACCTGGCGCTTGCAGGCGCGGACAAGAGCGCCGAAATCCGCCTGTTCCCCGGTGAAATCCTCATACAGCCGCGTCAACCCCTCCTCTCCGGCCGGATCAACAAAGAGGCCCGCCGCGAGATTGAGAAAATCATATCCTGTGCTGCCGGCCACGGGCCAGTCCGAAGGCATTCGCTCGCCCGGCTGAAGGATCTTTTCTACGACGATCCATGCGTCGGGACAGGCCTCCCGCAACCGGCGCAGGTACTCCGCCGGATTGCGCATTCCATCCGGATGGTCAATGCGCAGGCCGTGAACCCATCCCTTCCGAACCCATTCGACGGGCAACGCGTGCGTGGCGCGAAACACCTCCATGTCCTCGACACGCAGTCCCGCCAGGTCCTTGATGTCGAAGAACCTTCGGTATCCCAGTTCACGGCTCGCGGTGCGCCAGAAGGCCAGCCGGTAATTCTGGTCGTCCAGGAGCGCGTCCAGCGCGTCCGGGTTGAAGTTGAGCCGCTTCACCTCGGCATCAACGGCCGCCGCGACGCCGGGGTCTTCATGGCAGAGGCGCGCCAGCAGGCCCACCAGCACCGCCTTGTCACGATGGCGCCGCTCGACCGCCTGACGGGCCGTGACGGTGGGCCGGGGCAACCGGGCATGGCTCTGCGCAAGGAATGCCAGCATTTCCGATCCGCAGCTTTCGGCGGCCCTGCCAAGCAGTCCTGTCAGGCTCGATGGGTCCACCGGAAAGACATGCTCCTGATAATGCAGGGCAAAAGCCCCCTCATTGTGGGACAAGCGGAGCTTTCCTTCCTCCAGAACGCGGCCGTAGTGGTCATCCAGCACCGGCAGCAGCACCTTGTCCGGCCAGCGCTGCTCCGAGGCTTCCCAGTCAACGTCGAAACAGGTCGCGTAGCGGCTGGAGGGGCCGTTCTCCAGCACGTCCCACCACCAGGGGTTCTGTTCGCTGTGAATCGCCATATGGTTCGGCACCACATCGAGCATCAGGCCGAGTCCGGCGGTCTGCAGCGCCTCGCACAGCCGCATGTGCGCCTCGGCGCCCCCCAGTTCCTCGTTTGCCCGGCTGGGATCCACCACGTCATAGCCGTGGGTGCTGCCTTTGACGGCCTGAAGGCAGGGGGAGGCATACAGGTGGCTGACGCCAAGCGCCGCAAGATAGGAGACCAGTCCGGCGGCCTGATCGAAACCGAAGTCGGGCCGGAATTGGACGCGGTATGTCGCCACCGGTTTGGGGTGCATTTCCATGGCTCATCCCATTCTCAAATTGAAACGCACCTCGAACCCGTTGAGCAGGTCTATGTCCTCCTCCAACAGCCTGGACATCAGAAACTGTTCCATCACGGTCGCTCTTGCACGCTTTCCCATTTCCTCGCGCAGTTTGGCGTCCTTGAGCAGCTTCACGAGGCGGTCCGCCGCCTCGTTGACATTGGAAACCAAATAGCCGTTGTAACCGTCGCGGATCTGGAGGGGGATGCCCCCCACGTTGCCGCCGATCACGGGCTTGCCCTTCCACATGGCTTCCGTGACCGTCAGACCGAACCCTTCGCGCAGTGACTTCTGAAGAATCACCGAAGCGGAACGCTGCAGCGCGTTGACCAGGGCGCTGTCCTCCTGCGAAATCAGCAGGATGCGCTCCTCGCTCAACTCCAGCAGTGACTCATAAATTTCCGGGCCCTCGGGATCATCAGTGGCAATGTTCCCAAGCAGGACAAGCGTGGCGTCGCACTGCTTGCGCGCCTTTTTGAACGCCTTGACGACCCCCTTGGGGTCTTTCCAGTTGTCAAAACGCGATATCTGCACAACGAGGGGAAGATCCGTCGGGATCCTGTAGTGGGCGAGCCGCGCATCTATTTCTTCCTGGGTCAGATCCTTGTTCTTGATGGAGAAGGGGTTGATGGCCGGCATGAACACCAGTTGCGGGATTCTGACGTCTCGCCTGTATTTCTCCGAACTGACAATCATGGCGTCATATTTTTCCACCGCAGGCGCCAGATACTCCCAGAGTTCCCGGTTTGGATTGCTCAGGTCCACGTGGCAGCGCCATATCCAGGGGCAGGACTTGACGTAGTGGTTGATTAGGAACAGCGGCTGCGGATCATGGATCATCACCCGGTCATACCGGTTCAAATCCATCCGCATTGCGTTCTTTCGGACCACCTCCTCGAATATGGAGGTTTTCAGTTCCGTCATGTGGATTTCGCCCCCCTGCAGGGCGTTGTGCATCTTCTTGGTGATGCTGAAAAAGTCCGGCTCACCCTGAATGAGCAGCCAGCCCGTCCGTATTCCGACATCGTTCATCAGCAGCGACAGCGGATCGAGAATTTCCGCCACCCCCCCGCCGTAATAGGTGGAGTTTATATGGACCACGCGGGTGTCCTTCAGCCGGGCCGCCTTCTTGAGAATGCGTTCAACCGCTTCGGCGCCGATGTGGCGCTCGTAATCGTAGATGGTCGAAAGTGTGCCCGGCCCCCTGCCTTCCTCCTGCTGCGGTTGTGCGGCGCTCACTTCGTCTTTTGTGCCGAAAGTTAATGTTTCCGACTCGTCCATGATGTGTCCCTCATCTTGTCGCCTTTGGGTTGTCCGCGCGGCGCAGAACGCACAGTGCCCGGCCCTCCATCTCGATGGCGCCGCCCGCCCCGTGCAGGGTGCGTTCGCCGTCAAACCAGCCAGAGACCGTGTCGAATTCCGTCTGCCACCGGCGGCCCCACCGCCGAACCGGGAGGCGAAAGGTTACCGGTTCGAAGTGGGCGTTGATGATCAGGTAAAAACTGTCGTCAGCCGCCGGATCGCCGTGCGTGTTGGGATTGGGAATGTTCGCCCCGTTGAGGTAGATTCCCAGCGAATTCGCGCGGCGGACTCCCCAGTCCTTCTCGGCAAGCTGTCTGCCTTCCGGCGTAAACCATGCAATGTCCGTGACCCCGGTGCCGTGAATTGCCCGGCCCTGAAACCAGTTTCTGCGGTGGAAGACGGGATGCTCGCTCCGGAACCGGAAGAGCCTCTCGCAAAAAGACCGGAGTTCGTCGTCCGTGTTCTTCCAGTCATACCAGGACACCCGGTTGTCCTGGCAGTAGGCATTGTTGTTTCCCCGTTGCGTGCGCCCAAGCTCATCCCCGCCCAACAGCATGGGCACGCCCTGCGAGAGCAGCAGCGTTGCGAGCAGGTTCCGCTTCTGCCGCTTTCTCAGGGCGAGAACGGCCGGGTCGGTCGTGGGGCCCTCCACGCCGCAGTTCCACGAGCGGTTGTGGCTTTCGCCGTCCGTGTTCCCCTCACCGTTGGCTTCGTTGTGCTTGTCGTTGTACGAAACAAGATCCTCCAGCGTGAAACCGTCATGCGCCGTGATAAAGTTGATGCTGGCATGGGGCCGCCGCGAAGTGTTTTCATAAAGGTCCGGGCTGCCGGTGAAGCGCCAGGCGAAGTCTCCCGGTGACCCGTCCGTGCCGCGCCAGAAATCCCGCATTCGGTCCCGGTAGTTCCCGTTCCACTCCGTCCAGACCGGCGGAAAGTTGCCTACCTGGTAGCCGCCCTCCCCGACGTCCCAGGGCTCTGCGATGAGCTTGGCCTGGCTGATCACCGGATCCTGTTGTATGAGGTCGAAGAAGGCCGACAGGCGCTCCACCTCGTGCAGCGCGCGTGCAAGCGCCGCCGCCAGGTCAAACCGGAAACCGTCAACGTGCATTTCTGTGACCCAGTACCGCAGCGAGTCCATCAGGAGTTGAAGCACATGGGGATTGCGCATGTTCAGCGTGTTGCCGGTGCCCGTATAGTCCATGTAATAGCGCCTGTCATCGGACAGGCGGTAATAATAGGCGTTGTCTATGCCCTTGAAGCAGAGCATCGGGCCCAGATGATTGCCCTCCGCGGTGTGGTTGTAGACAACGTCCAGTATGACCTCGATGCCGGCCTGGTGATACGTCCTGACCATCCGCTTGAACTCAGCCACCGCGCCCGCCGGACGCTTGTCTGAGGCATATTCACTGTGCGGGGCGAAATAGCCTATGGAATTGTAGCCCCAATAATTTCTCAGCCGCCTGTCTGCCAGGCTTCTGTCATGGATGAAATGGTGAACCGGCAACAACTCAACCGCCGTTACGCCGAGCCGCCCAAGGTGCTCCACGATGACCGGATGTGCAAGACCGGCATAGGTGCCGCGCAGTTCGGGTGGAATCTCCGGATGGGTGAAGGTGATTCCCTTGACATGGGTTTCATAGAGAACCGTCTCGTGCCATGGCCGCTGCAGGAGGCGGTCCCCGCTCCAGTCAAAATAGGGCTGGTGTACCACACACGGCGGCAGAAAGGGGGCGCTGTCACCGTCGCTTTGGACGTCGGGACCTTCTGCCAGGCTGTACGGAAAGAGTGTTTCGTTCCACCTGACCTGCCCTTCAATGGCCTTGGCGTAGGGGTCCAGCAGCAGCTTGGCGGGATTGCAGCGGTGGCCGTCTGCCGGGTTCCACGGCCCATGGACGCGGAACCCGTACCGCTGGCCGGGTGCCAGAGTCGGAAAGTATCCGTGCCAGCAATAGCCGGTCACTTCGGGAAGTTCCACCCGCTCTTCAGACCCATCTTCACCGAAAAGGCACAGTTCCACCCCTTCCGCCACCTCGGAAAACAGGGAGAAGTTCGTCCCCGAGCCGTCAAAAAAGGCTCCCAGCGGATACGGTTTTCCTGGCCACACTTTCACGCTGCTTTTCCTTAAACCCTATGGATTCAGAAACGCCGCATGCAACCTGCAGACAAATTTGTCAACACGGGATGTGATGGATGTATTTCGGCGCGAGTGTCCGTTCCTGTTATCAGGTGAACTTCTGTTAACGTATAGCATGTTCCCTTTCGCAAGAGGCCAGTGCCGTGAAAGATGTGGTTGTGAGATCGGTGGAGAATGACGAGGAGTTGCGCCAGGCCAACGACCTGATGGCCGGGGCGCAGGGGGATCGCTATTCCGGCGCGCATGCGTGGCTCACGTCTTTCGGCGGAGAGTATCCCGGTTACCTGCGCGAGCACACGCGCATCGCCGTGTATGGAGGCCATGTGGCGGCGGCGCTGCGTCTCACGACGGACACCATCCGCATCGGCGAAGCCCGGCTCAAGATGGGCGGGCTGGGCTGGGTGGCCACGGACAGTGCTTGGCGGCGCAGGGGGATCATCAGCCGCGTGATGACGGACACGATGCGCTACATGGAGGAGCAGCGCTACCATGTGTCCATGCTTTTCGGCGCGCCGGAATTCCACCGCCGCTGGGGCTTCGCGCCGGCGTTGTGCGAGCACATCACCTCGGTCAGTTTGGATCAGGCAAACCCCTTGCCGCCGCAGTCTACGTTCAGGATGCGTTT
>CALDSM010000540.1 GCA_937923585.1 uncultured bacterium | reverse complement strand
GGGCACTTGCGTCTTCACGTCTCTGCCGCGGTTGCTTCGCGCACAATAGGGGATTGGCCTCAAGACCGGAATGCTTTTTGATGAAACCCGGACGTCTGTCTTGCCCGGAAATGTCGAAAGAAGTACACTCTGCGTCAGCGCGGGCATTGGCAACCGGCGCAAGACACTGAGGATAGATGAGCCGCCAATGGACGCATTGCATCACCTGACCCGTACCAGAAGCGTCGCCCTCCGGATGTTTCTCTGCATGTCGCTCGCCCTGTTTCTCCTCCATGGCCTCTTTGGATTTGTTCGGCGGTCTGTCGAAGTTTCGGTTGCGCCGCCTGGCGTTGGCATGCCGCAGGGGATTGGCGACAGCCAAGGGCGCAGATGATGCCCAATAGTTTGCCCGGCGCACTGCAACGGTTGGTTGGGGGCACTGTGTATTGTGCCGCCGTGGCGTGGCCATGGGGCGCCTATGCACAGGTCTATGGAGGGCAGGGCCTGTTCTCGGGGGCCTTGGTGGCATTGGCGCTTGCGTTGGCTGGCACTTGGGTCCGCCGGGGCCGGCCCGGCATTCCGTTTGACCTGCTGTGGCCTGTGCTGCTCATGGGGACTGGTGTCGCCGCCTTTTCGGTGATGGGGGAGAGGTCTGTTCCACCAAGCCCCATCCTTGGTTGCATCGCGTTCCTTCTGGCGGTTTTTGGCGCGGCAAACCAAACGCTGGTCTATCGCGCGCTCGCGCTTTCATCGTTGTCCGCAGGCTGCGTGGCCGTCCTCACGGTCCTGGCGGAATTCAACAAGGTGTTTCCCACTTTCTTCGCGGCGCAGGGTGGTGTGGTCGGCGCGGGGCCTGCGGGTTTGGCCGATGCGCTGGTGCTGTTCTCGTGGTCGCCGGTCATGGCAGTGGCACTGTTCGCCGGAAGGCGGAATCTTGCGTGGAGGGTGGCTTCGTGGCTGCTCCCGGTGTCCGCGCTGTGCTGCGGCGCAGCACTCTTCTTGACTGCACGGCGGCTTCAGGAATCGTTTTGCCTGTGGAATCCTGACTATAGCGTGCTGGCATTACCCACGTTGCCGCTGGTACTCCTCGGGCTCTACCTGGCTTCGCGGACCGCCGCGCGCGTCCTTATTCTTGATGCGCCGTGCCTGGTCAGCCTGCCCCGATGCCTTGCCGGGGTGCTGCTGATCTGTTCGCTTCTCCTGGCATTTGTTGGCGCGTTTCCGCCGCTGGGGTTGTGCTTTTCCTTCGGGCTTGTGGCGGCGCTGGGTGTTCCGCACACCCGGCGTAACGCCGAACCGATCAGACTTGGCTGGCCGTGGCTGGTGGTGGTTCCGGTAATAGCCGCGCATGCCGTGGTGTTGTTTCCGGGGGATGCCAGGGACTACCTGCAGCAGGTGCGGCAGGTGAAGGGAGATAGCGGGGCCGCAGGCGCAGCGGCCTTTCTTGACCTTGTGCTGCGGCGGTTTCCGGGGGAAGCAGCGGCCCGATTGGAGGTCGCCGAACTGGAATTGGAAAGCGGACAGGTTGAGGCCGCCGCGGACACCTTTCTTGCGGCGCTGCGTGAACGCCGCGGTTCCATGGTCTACTCTCCGTCTAAATCGCAAGCCGCGGTACAATTCCTGGACCGGCTCAAGGAACGTGCGGCACCCCGGTCCGGCATTCCGTATGAACGATGTCTGGCGGGTGCCGGGAGAACGAAGGAGGCCGTTGCCACGCTAAAGACCCGTGTCAAGGCGGGCCCCGTTGTGGAGGTTGACCTTGAACCGTTGCAGCGGGCACTTGCAGCGCTTTTGGGTGTCGAAACGGCGAAGGCGGACCTCAGCGACTGGACAGCGGCCGAGTTGCTGGCGGGGTTGAAGCTTTGCGGAGACTACTGCCAGTCCGCGCGGGCCCCGGAAGCGGTTCCCCGGCGCTATCTGCCCGCAGTATTGACGTCGCGTCCGACGCGCGACGGTCGAATGATCATGGTCTTTTATCCGGGTGGCCAGACTGGCCGCACCTGGCGCATGCCGGCATGCAGCGGGGAGACACCGGGGGAGGGGGAGACCTGGTGGCTCGACCCGGATGTGGACGCGGACACCGGGGAATGGTACACGGCCCTGGCGGGTTCTGCCGATGTGCAGTTTGGGAACGAACTGCGCCTGTCGTTGCTCGAAAACGCGTCGCTGGACTGCGGTCCGGGCGCGGGCGGATGGGCGGTGATGTGCCTGTTGCCTTGACCCCGCTTGCAGGCGGGTGGCAGAATACGGCCCTATCAATCCACGAAAGGAATGCGTGATGGGCATTGACCGGATATATTGCGACGAGGAAGAGGGTTGCGGGACAAAGGAGGGGAAGGAACAGCCCATGATGTCCCGCATGCTCCAGTCACGCCTGGTGATGGTGGCGGGCGAGGTGGACCCGGAACTGTCGGAACGTGTTGTCAGCCAACTGCTTGTGCTCGATGGTATATCGAAGGACCCCATCAAGGTGGTTATCAGTTCGCCGGGCGGGCACGTGGATTCCGGATATGCCATTCATGATGTCATGCGGTTCATTGAATCGCCGGTGATGGCCATTGGCGTGGGGTGGGTGGCCAGCATTGCGGTGCCCATCCTCCTCGGTGCGCCCAAGGAACGGCGCTTTACCCTTCCGAATACCCGCTTCCTGCTGCACCAGCCGAGCGGCGGTGCCGGCGGACAGGCTTCGGACATCCGGATCGAGGCGCAGGAGATTCTGAAGATCCGCAAGCGCATCAATGCACTGATCGCGCTGGAAACGGGGCAGGACATCGAGAAGGTTGCGCGCGACAGCGACCGCAATTTCTGGATGAGCGCCGAAGAGGCGCTGTCTTACGGCCTGGTGGCCCGCATTGTTTCAAGCATGCGCGACCTCGGGTAGGAGAAAGCTTTCAGCCGAATGACGCCGTTCTTATCTTGCCCTCAATACTAATCTTGCCCTGTTCTCCCTTGTCTTCAAGGTGACTTGTGAAGGGCTGGCATGCCTGCCAGTCAGAACGGGAGCAGGATTAAGAGCAAGAGCAAGAGCAGGATAAGCGAAGGGGGCAGCCTTCGCCAATCGGTTGAACAGTCGTGATTGGGATAATGCGGCTTATCCGGCAAGTCCGGCGCGGGCGGCGGAATGGATGCGCTGATAGGCTGCATGCACGGCAACACGCATCTTCTCGATGGGCTCCATGATGTCGCCGCCGATGTTCAGCCGCGCGGCAAGTTGCGCGCGCGCGTCATCGTCCACAGGCAGCTTGCTGGTTGAGGAACCGTTCATCATGCGGACACGGTTGATGATGCGCCGGTAGAATCCGTATGCCTCGGCCAGCACATCGCAATCTTCGGGGTCGGCCAGTCCCTGCCCTTTCAGGTGCGCCAGCGCCTTAAAGACGCCCCCCCACTTTAGTTTGGGATGGGCATGCACATGCTGAAGCTGCAATATGCGCGTGGCGTACTCCACCTCGGCGAGCCCGCCCTCCCGGCGTTTCAGGTCATGCCGGGGCGCGGCTGCGGCCATTTTTGCCCGCAGATCCTCGACGCGGTCGAGCGTCTCGATGCTCAGCGGCATGGAGAACGCGATGTCGCGCGCCGTCTGGTCTATTTGTGCGGCAAAATCGGCGTCGCCCGCCACTGCGCGCGCCTTCATCAGCGCAAAACGCTCCTGTGGCTGCGCTTCCTCCGTGTAGTACTGCACGAGCCGCCGGTCGGTGATGGACAGGACGCCCTTGCTGCCGTCGGGCCGAAGCCGCGCGTCAATGTCATAGAGGATGCCGTGCCGTGTGGGTTCTTTCAGGCTCTTGAGCGTGTGCGAGGCGATGGCGGGGAAGTATTCCGTGTCGGAATAGGCGCCCGGCCCGCCGGGTTCGTCGCTGTGCTCGTGGACGAACACCAGATCCATGTCGCTGCCGTAGCCCATTTCCCGGCCGCCGAATTTGCCCAGCGCCAGAATCGCGAACTTGCGCGGATTGGCGCCGTAACGCTCCTCGATTGCGGCCCGCGCCTTCTTGAGGGCGTTGGCCAGGATTACCTCCGCCAGGACGGTCAGTTCATCGCCGACATCGGCCACGGAGATACCCTGCACCAGTTCGCGCAGGGCGACCTTGAGCATTTCCCCGTCGCGGAGCCGGTAGGGTGCTGCCTCGGGGTGGGTGGCGTGTTCCAGACCGGCCAGTTCACTTTCGAGGGATTCGCGCGTGGATGCCGTGGCGAACGCGCTGGGCGTGCCCACCAGGTCGAGGAGGCTGATGTCGCGCACGAGGATGGAGCAAAGGTACTCGCTGTTGGCGATTAGCGTCACCAGGTAGCGGCAGAGCGGCGGGTTGCAGCGAAGCAAGTCGTAGAGCGTTCCCGGTGCGGGAAGCTTGGCCAGGATTTGTCCCAGCCGCAGCAGCGCCGTGTCGGGGGAGGGAACGGTGGAGAACGCCTCGATGAGGGCCGGGGTGATGACTGCAAAGTACTGCGCGACTTCCCGTGTGTAGCGGTTCTGCTCCGGGCCGTTTGCGAGCAGGAGCAGTTCCGCGCGGGCGCGGGCCGGGTCCTGAAACCCCGCTTCGGTCAGCTTCTCAAGACCGGCCGGATCGGCGACCTGGGGATCGAGCAATTCGGCGACCCAAAGATGTCCGGAGCCTTTGGACGCCAGGAAACGCTCGAGGATGCGCCGGGTTTCCCCGGTGTGTTCACGGTATACGCGCATAAAGGATGCTCCGTCCGCATAGCCCAGTTTGCCTGCAAAATGGTCCAGTTCATCGGCCTGTTCGGGAAGGGCGTGAACCTGCTGCCCCCCCTCGATTTGGAGGCGGTGCTCCACCTTCCGAAGAAAGACATAATGCTGCGCGAGGGCAACGGCCTCGAAGGGGCTGAGGCTTTGGCGTTCCCCCAGTGCCTGGATGGCCTCCAGCGTGTTTTTGGTGCGGAAATCGGGCCAGCGGCCGCCATTGAGCAATTGAAGCATCTGCACAGTGAATTCGATGTCGCGGATGCCGCCGCGGCCCAGTTTGACCTCACGTTCGGTCTTGCCCTGCTCCGCCGTGCGCGCCTCCGTTTGACGCTTGACCTGGCGGATGTCCTCCAGGGTGGCGTCGTCGAAATAGCGGGGGAAGATGAAGGGGCGCAGTTTGTCGAGCAGGGCCGCGCCGAGTTTGAGGTCGCCGGCGCAGGGGCGGGCCTTGATGAGCGCCTGCCGCTCCCAGGCACGGCCGTGGTTCATGTAGTAGTCCAGCGCCTGGTCGAAGGCCGTGGCAAGGGGGCCGATCTTTCCAAAGGGGCGCAGCCGCATGTCCACGCGGAAGACGATGCCCTCGCGGGTGGGTTCTGAAACCGCCTTGATGACCAGTTCGCCCAGCTTGTTGAAATAGCCTTCGTTGTTGATCTTTCCCGATGCGCCGCCGGTGGTTTCGCCGTGGTCGCTGTAGACGAACAGCAGGTCTATGTCAGAGGAGAAGTTCAGTTCGCGGCCGCCCAGCTTCCCCATGCCGAAAACGACAAACGAAGCCTCCACCGGCGGCTCCGAGGCCCCGGCCGCGGCATGCATGGGCTTTCCGTATTTTGGTTCCAACTGTATCACCGCAGCCTCGACAGCCGCCGCAATGGCGGTGTCGGCCAGATTGGAGATGTCCTTGGCCACCGATGCGAAGGGCTGGTGAAGCCAAACCTCACGGGTGGCAATGCGGAGTATTTGCCGACGGCTGAAACGGCGCAACGCCGTGCTGAAATCAGCGAAACCCGACGCGCTGTGAAGCCGGCGCCGCAAGTCACCCAGCATCTCGTCCACGGTGCGGGCGCGGTCCAGGACCGCCTCCTCCCAAAGCCAGGAGGCGTATTCCGGGTTGCGGCAGAGAATGTCGGTCATCAGCCGACTCTGGTAGAACAGCGCGGTGAGCATGTCGAGATAACGGGGGCTCGCCAGTGCCAGGGACGCCTCCATTTTCGGGGAGAGGCACCGTTCCACAAACCGTGTCATGCCCACCAGGGAACGCAGCGGGTCGCCCGTGTCGAGCGTGGCGCGGCCCACAGCCTCGGCAAAGTCCTTCCCGGCCAGTTCCGCCAGCGTTTCCAGCGCCTGGCGGGCCTGTTCAGGGTCGGAATAGTGGGTATGTTGCGGCGGGCGGTCCATCAATCATTCTCCGCGAAAAGTATACCTTGCCAGGATGGTGAAGTTGTACCCGGCTCGGACGGTGCGGTCCGGCGGACGGCACGATAAAACACAATAACCCACAACCCCTGTTCTTCCGCTGTTCTCACCGGATTCTTTGGAAGATGGGATACAGAGTTGTGCGGGAGGGTAGGCACACCGTAATGTCGAATTGCACCACGCGGTTGGCGATTCCACGCCATAATCCCATCAACGCTTTCTCGATGGGCGAGCTCGCACAAGACGCGGGACTGACACTGGAAGAGTCAGGAGTCCACTGTGACTCAGCGTGCCTTCTTCTCACCATGGGAGGCGCTTCCGGCATGTCCCGGTCTGGACACTTCCCCGCAGGGCAGGATTTCTCACGTGTTGCCGATGCAAAAGGACCAAATATGCTGCGCCTGTCCACTTTTAATGCCCACTGAAGAAACAGTCATTCCGCTACGGCAAACTGCATTTCCCGCGTCTGCTCCACCACTTCTGACGCGTGCAGAATCTCGAAGCCGACAACACCGCCATCATGGCCGAAATCGGCGATGACACCCGGGCGAACCTCGTCGCTTTCCTTTACCCGCGCGTCGCGGAGGGTAATCGTGAGCGTGTCCGTTTCCTTGTCGTATTCAGCTCTCATGTGCCTGCCTCATACTTTCCGAAGTTCGACGTTTTGTAGAGCGTGATCACCACCGTTTCCGAGTCTGTTTCCTCCACCACCACCCGCAGCAACATCTCCGACTGAAGGACATCATCAAAATAACGGCGCATGAGTATCCGCCGCGGCGGACGCCCTGGCACAATGGCGTCAGGAGAGGCGATGGTCCGTTCGATCTCCGCCATGCTCACCTCACGAGAGGCGGCTTTCTTTTGGGCGTGCGCCGTCCAACGGATCGGTTTCATCCGGCGGTGCTCTCCACCAGTTTTCTCACCTCCGCGTTCTCTTCGTTCACATCAGTGCGAAGGAACTCGGGGAGGCTCACAGATATTCTCCTCTTATGCCTCTATGATTCTATTGTACTCTTTCTAGCGTGGAGACGCCAAGGCATTCGTCACGCAGGGGAGACCCGAACAGTATTCGCAAAAGGACGGGAAACGCAACCCATTCCAGGAGTAATCGTCCAAATAACAGGTGTCTGCCCCCCTACCCCCGACCAGGCCGTCTTGCTGTCATTCTGGTCGGCCCCCTGCGTCTGCCTCGGTGTTGCATTGCGCCAAGGCTGTGGTTTTTCATACCATGGTTAGGAGGTTGTGGCTGAAGGTCCGAATAACCTGGGAGATAGGTAGCATGCGTGGAATCTTCATCGTATCGGCTGTGTTTGTTGGCCTGCTGTGCGCCGGTTGCGTGACGGAGGCAAGGAAAGCCGTGGCACCGGCAGAAAAGACATCGACCGCCCCTCAGGAGGTTGCAGAGGCAAAGCCGGTGCCGATGCCCGCGGATGTGATCTTATTACCCATGCCGCGGAAAGTCGTTTTCGCGCCGGACGGCGCGGCGGTGGCGGTGAAAGGCGCGCCTGCCGTCACGGTAGACAAGGCTGTGATGCCGCATGACCAGGGGTATGTGCTGTACATAGACGGCACGGGCGCGGTAAAGATTCAGGGCAACAATGATGCGGGCGTCTTCTATGCGCGGCAGACGCTTAAACAGTTGGAGCGCCAGTATGAGGGCACGGGGAAGCTGCCGGTCGTCCACATCGAGGACTGGCCGGATTTCCCGAACCGCGGCGCCATGCTGGATGTGGCGCGGGACAAGGTGCCCACCATGGACACGCTGCGCCAGTTGGTGGACCTGTTCGCCGAGATGAAGTTTAACCAGCTTCAGCTTTACACGGAACACACCTTTGCCTACAAGGGGCACGAGACGGTTTGGAAGGACGCCTCGCCGATGACGCCGGAGGACATCCGGGTGCTCGACGCCTATTGCCGTGATCGGTTCATTGAACTGGTGCCGAACCAGAATTCCTTCGGCCACATGGAGCGCTGGCTGTCCCATCCGGAATACGCCAAGTATGCGGAGATTAAGGGCGGAGGCGATTTGTGCCCGACCGACCGGGCCTGCGTGGACCTGCTGCGCGGCATGTATGACGACCTGCTGCCGAACTTCACCAGCAAGCAGTGCAATGTGGGCTGCGATGAGACGTTCAGCATCGGCAAGGGCAGGAGCAAGGCGGCGGTCAAAAAACTCGGTGAGGGCCGCGTCTATCTGAATTTCATCAAGGAGATTCAGAAAATTGTGTCGTCGCACGGAAAGACGATGCAGTTCTGGGGCGACATCATCATGATGCATCCGGAACTGATCAAAGAGCTTCCGCCGAACGTCATCGCGATGGAGTGGGGTTATGAAGCCAAGCATCCCTTCCTGGAACATGGAAAGAAATTTGCCGAATCGGGCATTCCGTATTACGTGGTTCCCGGCACTTCCAGTTGGAACTCGCTACTGGGCCGGACCGACAACGCGCTGGAGAACCTGCGCAATGCCGCTTTCAATGGGTTCGCGAACGGCGCCAAGGGCTTCCTTGTGACGGACTGGGGCGATGGCGGCCACTGGCAGTTCATTCCGGTCTCCTTTACCCCGTTTGCCTACGGCGCGGCGCTGAGCTGGGCCATGGATGCGAACAAGGATCTGCCGCTGGCAAAGGCGCTCGACGCGCATGTTTTCCAGGATGCCGCGGGCATGATGGGGCAGGCCGCGCTGGACCTGGGCAATGCGCATCTTAAGACCAACGTGACCATCGGCAACAGTTCGGTCTATTACGGGCTGCTGACCAGTTCCACCGAAGGGTCGCCGTCCAAGGGTGCCCTCAAGGCCATGACGGTGGACAGCATCAACGGCGCGGAAAAGGCCATTGACGACAGTCTGGCGAGAATCGCCCAGTCGAGAATGGCCCGTCCGGACGCCGCGACCATGGTCGCGGAGTTTAACACCGACGCCGCGCTCGCAAAGATTGCCCTGCGCCTGGGCCGCGAGCGGATCACCTGCGGTGACGTGGGCACGTCGCAACTGCCTGCGGCAAAGCGGCATGCCATTGCCAAAGATTTGCAGCCCGTGGTGGACAAGTTCAAGGATCTGTGGCTGGTGCGGAACCGCGAGGGCGGTTTGAAGGACAGTACGGGCCGGTTGCAGGGCTTGGTGGATCGGCTCAGCAAATAGCAGCTGAGATTGAACAAAGAAGGGAAATGTTTCGCGTCGGTTCATAAGAACAGCTTAGTCACACAGTTCCACGCTCATCGGTTGCGCTCGGGGATGTCTCACGCTGGGCAGCCTGTGATGTCGCTGCGTTGACGTTGTCACCGCGAAGGGCCGGTGAGAGTCTATTGGGAGGATGTAGTTCTGACGGCGGCGAGCGGCCTTCAAGGGCGTGCTCCCGAAAGGAAGGAACGCAGCCGGTTAAGACTGGTTCGTTGCATGGAAAGGAGGGACCTGTCCATGTGTAATGTGCGCCGCCAAATCCGGATTCTGGCCGTGGGGCTCGCGGTTGGATTTGTTACAGCGTCACAACCAGGCGTTTCGCAGGAAATTGGGGACAAAGCCAAGGCACCCACTCGTTGCGTCACCTTTGATCATGCCGGAATTCCGGTTGTGCTTCCCGGTGGCAAAGTCTTTCTTCCCGAAATTGAGGATGATTTCAAAATACATCTGTACAACGGGACTACATGGTCCGACTGCAGCCGGCACGATTATTCCAAAGTTGGGGAACGCAATTGGTACGCCGGGGATGATCAGGGCCGGATCTGGCGGTTCTATACGGACCTCGAATCAGATGAGATAGGCGCATCAGTCTATGATCCCACCACGGACAGGTTTCTGTGGGGCAACCCGCTCAAATCTGTATTGGACGACCCGAATCTTTGTCCCAAGTCATTCGTCGCAGGTGAAGGTGAGTTCCGGGTCCCGGTCCTTGGCCCCGAGGGCTTTGCCGCTATAGTCTCGGAGGAGAGTATCGAGTGCCGTGTCAAGGGGAAATGGTTGCCGCAGATTCACTATTTTCGTTCTTTCCTGAATGGCAGGGCGCAACTTCCCGGACCCTGCTATTTGGATGATCGCGGATGGCTGTGCGCCGAAGAGAAGAACCATGTGTGTGCACTGGCTCCAGGGGCAAGCAGGTTCAAGCCTGACTTTAGTTTGACAGGGCGATACTGTGACCGTACTGGAGACATCGGCTATTGGAAAGGGGAGATCAGGCACTCTGTCCCTTTTGTTGACCGACTGGGCATCACCTGGGCGTTTGCAGACGATGGACTGGTGCGGTCCGCTTTTGGACACTCGTCAGTTGTCGTTCCTGGCCCGGAAGCTGAGCCAATGGAGCTTATGGGCGGCATTACCGCACTCTATCAGGATGCGAGCGACGGCATTATTGTGATGGACAACGAACTTAAGGCCGCACACATTAAGGCCGCCAGAAAGCAGATTGAGACTAAGGCGAGCGCTGAGGTGCAGTCGTCAAGCGTCATCGTAATGCACCTTGCGTCAGGGGGTGCCTTGAAGCACGCATGGCGTATCGATGGCGGGGCCTGGCATCCCACAGACCTGTCGGAGGTCCGCACGGATGTTCTGCTGCCCGGGGCGCATGTTTTGGAGGTGTACGCATTTGACGAGCAATTGAATACTGCCTCGCATCCGGTTCGAATCGCTCTCTCAGTGGCAGGAGAGAATTCCCTTGCGGCTCTCGTCCACATGCTCTTGAGTGGGAGCTCCGACCAACGCCATTGGGCCGCAAAGGAGATACAGAAGCGCGGGCCGGAAGGTAGAAGTGCTATTGAAAAGGCGAAGGAAGACAACAAGGCCGATAAATCAATGTGGTGGCTCAACGAATTGCTCCATCAGGTGAGGGAACCGGAAAAACCAGAGGCTTCGTCCACGGTCACGGCACCAACTATTTCGCAACAGATGGGCGCGTTGGACTTGGTGTCGGACTTCAAAACATTCATCAAGGACGAGGGCTTTGCGAAGAGCGACGAGGAAGCCGCCGTATTCGATGCCGGGGGTGAGCCCTGCAGCGGGTACCACATTTCCACCCCCAAAGGGGACGGACTGCCGGATATAGCCGTTTTCGCGCTTGCCCAGCGCCTCCTGACGGACGGATCCTTAAAGTTTGGACGAGGGAGCGGTACCTCCAACAAATTTACGATTATGGAGTTCTATAACAACTTGAAGGTTGCGGAGCGGTCGCTACCAATGGCGTCTCCGCTGGTGAGGCGGGTCGTAGCCATTTATAGCATGGACTTTAGCTATCAAGATTGGATATTTGGAGTGGTCAAAAGAGATTATGCGATAGACCTTGCGGATGCGAAGTTCGTTACGGAAGGCGACCAGAGCTTTGGGGGGGAGGGAAATCCCGACAACGATTGGTTTCGCAATGGTGATGAGTGGAAAGCGATGCTGACGTTTGTACCCCCAGACGCCCCGCTTGACAGAAAACTTGAGCGGTTCGTCGAATTGGCTGTTAAGCACGAGTTGCCCGGAAATGAGAACTTTCATTCATTGCTTGATTAATATTGGATATGGTCGGTGGGCAACAGCAGCGACCGTCACAACGGGCAATTTGGAGTTATGGGCGTCATTGGCGGGTTGGTTTAGCCGAAGGACACCAGAGAATTGCGGTGCGCAACGTATTTTGCTAAGATTATTGCGCAAGTCAAGGGCCAATCCCATCCCGTCCGGATTAACAAGCATCAGTACAACCTTTTTATGCCCGGTTCAACGGGTTGCGCATGATCGGAGTTGCGAATGGAACCACAAGAACGGCAATTGCTTAGCGGAAATGAGGCCGTGGCACTGGCCGCGCTTCATATGGGCGTGGCTCTGGGGACCGGGTATCCCGGAACCCCCTCCACGGAGATTCTCGAACGCTTCTCCAAGCTCGGCGGCAAGGCCCAATGGGCGCCCAATGAAAAGGTCGCGCTGGAAGTCGGCGTGGGCGCGGCGTGGGCCAATGCGCGGGCGCTGGTGACCATGAAGCACGTGGGCGTGAATGTGGCCGCCGATCCCTTCTTCACCATGGCCTATACGGGGGTCAAGGGCGGACTCGTGCTTGTGTCCGCGGACGACCCGGGCATGGCTTCGAGCCAGAACGAGCAGGACAACCGCCGTTACGCCAAGGCCGCAGGCCTGATGATGCTGGAACCGGCGGATGCCCAGGAAGCGTATGACATGACGCGGCTGGGTTTTGAACTGTCGGAACAGTTTGAGCTGCCGGTCATCCTGCGCATGACGACGCGGGTTTGCCATTCCAAGGCCATTGTTTGTCCCGGCGCGCCTTCGCTGGCCGGCCGCGAACCCTTCTTCAAGAAGGATGCGCCTTCGTATGTGATGGTGCCCGGATACGCGCGCCCGGCGCACCGGCGCCTGCGCGAGAAACTCAAGAAGATTCAGGCCTGGTGCGATACGGCTGCCATCAACTTCGCCGTGCCCGGCGACAAATCGCTGGGCATCGTGACAGCCGGTGTTTGTTATCTGCACGTGCGCGAGGCGGCCCCGAATGCATCGGTCTTCAAGGTGGGCATGTCCTATCCGTACCCCACGGAGAAGATTCGTGCATTTGCCAAGGGCGTCGACCGGCTGCTGGTGGTGGAGGAGGGGGACCCGTACCTCGTCGAGTCTCTCCGCACGGAGGGGATCGAATGCGAGGGAAAGGACGAGATGTACCGGTTCGGCGAGTTGAACGTCACCCGGATTCGGCAGATCGTGGCCCGGGACACCTCACCGGAGGCGCCGCCACCCAAGGGCAAGCCGCCGGTGCTCTGCAAGGGCTGCCCGCACCGCATGGCCTTCGCCGCGATGAAGAAGTACGACTGCATTATCGAGGGCGACATCGGCTGCTACACGCTGAGCGTGATGGCGCCGTTTGAGACGATGGACAGTTGCCTGTGCATGGGCGCCAGCATCACGAACGGGCTGGGCATGCGGCACGTGCTTCCGGACGACCATGCCCGGCGCGTGGTGAGCGTGCTGGGCGACAGCACCTTTATGCACAGCGGCCTGACGGGCCTGGCCGAGATGGTGTACAACCCGCCCAAGACCGGCCACATCGTGATTATTCTCGACAACGGCACCACGGCCATGACGGGCATGCAGGAACACCCCGGCACCGGCCGCACGCTGGCGCATCAGGCGACGGGCAAGATTGTGTTTGAGGAGGTGGCGAAGGCGATGGGCGTGAAGAATGTCATCGTGGCCGACGGGCCGCCCTCTTTCGAAAAGGCGCTCAAAGAGGCGCTCGCGAAGGATGAACTGACGCTGATTATCATGCGCCGGGTGTGCCGTCTCGCGGAGACAAAGATCAAGGCCTTTGAAGAGGCCGCGGGAAGATGCAAATGAACAACACGAGCGTTCCGACAAACATAGTGCTGGCCGGACTGGGCGGACAGGGCGTCATTCGCGCCGCCAACATCCTGGCGGAGGCCGCCTTCATTTCGGGCTTTGACGTGAAACAGAGCGAGATTCACGGCATGAGCCAGCGCGGCGGGTCCGTGTCGAGCGACGTGCGCTTCGGCGAATGCGTGATGAGCCCCATGGTTCCCACGGGTGCGGCCGATTTCCTGATGGTGCTCCATCCCACGCAGGTGGACAACAATCTGCACCAGTTGAAAGAGGGGGGCGTGCTGATCTCCACACGGGACCTCATCGGCGACGGCGCGGACATGTCCGTGCTGGACACCGACGGCACGCCGCTGACCTCGCGCAATTTCAATGTGGGCCTGATCGGGCTGCTCAGCGCCCATCTCTCCATTTCCGACGACGTGTGGCATGAAGCCGTGCGCAGGCACCTTCCGAAGAAGGTGCATGACGAGAACATC
>CALDSM010000539.1 GCA_937923585.1 uncultured bacterium | reverse complement strand
GCCCATGACCGCGGCATCCCGCTCATCGTGGACAACACCGTGGCGTCCCCGCTGCTGTTCCGGCCCATTGACCACGGCGCGGACATCGTGGTCTATTCGGCAACGAAGGTGCTGGGCGGACACGGCACGTCGCTGGGCGGCATTATCGTGGACAGTGGCAAATTCGACTGGAACAACGGGAAATTCCCCGAACTGACCGAGCCGAACGAGAGCTACCACGGGATGAAGTTCTACGAGCATTTCGCCGGCATTGGCAACATCAGCTACATCATCAAGGCGCGGGTCACGCTCCTGCGCGACACCGGCCCGGCCCTGTCGCCGTTTAACGCCTTCCTCCTGCTCCAGGGCATAGAGACGCTCCACCTGCGCGTGCCCCGGCACAACGAAAATGCGCTGGCGGTGGCGAAATTCCTTGAGGCCCATCCGGCGGTGTCCTGGGTGAACTATCCGGGTCTGCCGAGCCACCGCAGTTACGCGCGGGCGCAAAAGTACCTGCCCAAAGGCCAGGGCGCGATCCTGGGCTTCGGCATCAAGGGCGGCTCGGACGCGGCGGTGAAATTCATCAACGCCTGCAAGCTCGCCTCGCATCTCGCAAACGTGCTCGACGCGAAAACGCTGGTCATCCATCCGGCCACGACGACGCACCAGCAGCTTTCCCCGGCGGAACAGAAGGCGGCGGGCGTGTCCCCCGAGTTCATCCGGGTCTCCGTCGGCCTTGAGGACATCGCCGACATCCTCGCCGACCTTGAGCAGGCTTTGGCGGCCTCGCAGCAGTAGTGGTATGATCAACGGCGCACGTTGTCCGTGGATGGCAACGTGCGCCTTCGTTTTGGTGCCCCATGCCTCAATTTTCCGGAACAGATGAAAAACAACCTGAAACAAGACAGTGACAGCCCGTCCGTGGGCATTGTCCAGACGCAGCACTTTAGATTCGCCGATCCGCCGCACCTGATGGAACTGGACAGCGGCGAGCGGCTCGGGCCGATCACCGTCGCATACGAGACCTACGGCACGCTGAACGCGGACCGGTCCAATGCCGTGCTGGTGTGCCACGCCCTTTCGGGGGACGCGCACGCCGCCGGAAGGCACTTGCCCGATGACGCGAAACCGGGCTGGTGGGATTCCATGATCGGGCCCGGCAAGGGCATAGACACGGACAAATACTTCGTCATCTGCTCCAATTTTCTGGGCGGCTGCAAGGGGACCACGGGGCCAAGCTCCGTCAATCCGGGGTCCTGCCAGGCTTACGGGCTGGATTTCCCCATCATCACGGTCGGCGACATGGTCCGCGTGCAGCATGCGCTGGTACGGCATCTCGGCATTGACCGCCTGCTCTGCGTGCTGGGCGGGTCACTCGGCGGCATGCAGGCGTTGGACTGGGCTGTGCGCTATCCCAAAGAGGTCGCCAGCGCCATCTTCATCGCCACCAGTCCCGTCACGGGCGCGCAGCAGATCGCCTTCGACGCCGTGGGCCGGAGCGCCATCCAGGCCGACCCGGACTTTGAGGAGGGCGAGTACGCGCCGTCCGCGGGGCCGCGCAAGGGCCTTGCCATTGCGCGCATGATGGCCCACATCACCTATCTGTCCGATGTCTCGATGAGCCGGAAATTCGGCCGCACGCTGCGCAACGCCGACCATCTCGGATTCAGCTTCGACAGCGAGTTCAGTGTGGAGACCTATCTCGACTACCAGGGCGAGCAGTTTGTCGAGCGCTTTGACGCGAACAGCTATCTCTATGTGACCAAGGCGATGGACTATTTCGACATCAGCGCCGGCATGCCCTCCCTTGACGCGTCGCTGGCGCGAATGGAGGGGCGGGCGCTGGTGGTGTCCTTCACCTCCGACTGGCTGTTCCCGCCCTACGAGTCGGAGAAGATCGTCTACGCGCTGGCGCGGTCGGGCCGGGACGTGTCGTACTGCAACGTGCAAAGCGACTACGGCCACGACGCCTTTCTGCTCGAAGTGGAAACCCTGTCCCGGCTGGTGTCGGGCGAACTGGCCGCGGCGGCAAATCCCGGAAGATGCTGCGACACCTGCCATTCCCCCTGCGCCGACGATGCCGAACGCCTGCCGCAGACGGCCGTGAACAGCATATTCCACGCCCAGCGGCGCGTGGACTACGAAATGATTGTGGACCTGGTGGACGAGGGCAGCCGCGTGCTCGACATCGGCTGCGGCCGGGGCGAACTGCTGTGCCAGCTCATGCAGAAGAAGAACGTGCGCGCCGTCGGCATGGAGGTGGACGAGGCGGCCGTCGTCCGCTGCGTGGAAAGCGGCATTTCGGTAATCCACGCCGACATCGAGAAGGGGCTGCTTGAGCTTCCGGACCAGTCCTTCGACTATGTCCTGCTGAGCATGACGCTGCAGGTGCTTCAGAAGACCGATCTTGCCCTCCAGGAGATGCTGCGCGTCGGACGAAAGTGCATTGTGAGTTTTCCCAACTTTGGCCACTGGCGCCCGCGTTTCACGACCTTCTTCACCGGACGGACGCCCGTCACGGAACATCTTCCGTACCAATGGTACGACACACCGAACCGGCATGTGGTCACCATCCGGGACTTCCGTGCGTTTTGTGATCACCTCGGCATTCGGATTGACCGCGAGATCCCCCTCAGCGGCGATGGAACGGTAAAGTTCCTGCCGAACCTGCGCGCCGACGAGGCACTCTACGTGCTGAGCAAGCAGGCATAGGGAAAAGGGCGAAGGATAAAGGGCGCCTCTGTTGTGGCATGGTCTCCGGACCATGCCACTCTTGCGACCGCAGGTCTCCTCTTCTCCGGATCGTTTGCGTGCTATTGACGCTGTCACCAGAAGCGGGAAGAGCAAGCCGTATCCGTCCGTCTTCTTTTTGCCCTTCGCCCTTCATCCCTCGCCCTTTGTCACGCGTGGCGGATGCACCGCGAACGAGCCTGCCACGGTTCCGGTTGCCGCTGCGTCAAATCACGTCCAAACCCAAGGCAGGCGGGACGCCTGCGGTACGAATACCCGTGCATGCGCAATTCGTCATTGCGAGCGCAGCGAAGCAATCTCCTCCCTCGCCCTTCTTCTCTTTCGCCCTTTGCCCTTCGCCCTTCGTACTTCAGTCGAGACCTTCGCTCAGAAGAGCGTGGCGCGGTCTGGAAACCACGCCACAACCGGAGTCCGGGTTTGTAACGTGGATGGGTGTTTTGATCTTCCGCGGCCCTGTGATAGAGTGAACTTGTCGGCCATAGTGTGAACGAGTCCCGTGGGAGGCTCGCACATCAGTTCAAGGAGGAAACATGCTCATTAAGTCTTCCCTTCATGCCGCAGGTGTAACTGCACTTCTTCTCGTTGGTCCGGTCTTTATTTCTGCGACTGGCTGGGGGCAATGGCAGGCCCGCCTCGTCAAGGACATGATACCCGGCTCTGAAGGCGCAGTTCCCCAGAGGTTTGAGATAGGCAACAGCCAGGCCTATTTCATCGCGGATGTCCCGTCCTTTCAGGATTACCGGCTGTACCGGACCGATGGAAGCGCCGAAGGCACCTACGAACTTTGCCCAGCATACTTCTATTACAAGGGCGGGCCTGTGTCCCTGCTTGCGACAATCGGCGATCGCGCGGTGTTTGTGCGCAACGATGCCGGTGCCCTTCAATTGTGGCAAAGTGACGGAACGGTGGCTGGAACGACGATGGTCAAGGACTTGGCCGTGAGTGCAACCGACACTGTGAACGGCCCCACCAATTTTTTCTCCACAGGCAAGCGGGTCTTCTTTACCCTTGGCCAGGGTCTAATGTATTGCACCGACGGCACCCCCTCTGGAACGGCCTTTGTTAAAGACTTCTCCACCGAATACAGCGGCATTACTAAGAAGTTCTGTTCGTACAATGGAGATTTGTGCTTCCTTGCCGGAAGCATCTATGAGAAGGTTGATGTCTGGTGCTCAGATGGCACACCCGAAGGGACAAGGCCTGTGTGGCAGCCGGGTACGAGTTCAAATTATGAAATCACCGGATTATGGAGCATGCCTGACGGGCTCTATGTGGCGGACCGTCACATCTATTCGGATGCGAAACTGAACATTTATGCGATGGAATTGTGGCGCATAGTCCCTCAAGGCGGTCTGATACAGCGTGTCTACGGCCAGGAAAACGAAAACCCCAATTTTGTGCATGGGGTAAATAATCTTGCCGCGCTGAACGGACAGGTCTATTTTTCCATACTTGGCGCTCAACAGCTCTGGAAGACTGCGGGCGGGGGGCAGGCCGTTGAGATTGTAGACATTCCCGCAGTGGGCTGTGGGGGAGGTTCATGCGTTCCGTCCCTTTATTACCTGACAGCGACGAGCCGCGCGCTCGTTTTCCAAGCCAATACATTGACTAATGTGACAGAACTGTGGACCAGCGACGGAACCGCCGGAGGCACGGCACTGCTAAAGGATTTCAGTTACGGTTCACAGACCACGTCAATTGACTTTCGTCCCTTTTCCAACAGCGACCCGCTCCTGTTTGTCTGGGACAGCACGTCCAGTACCTACAGCCTTTGGAAAACGGATGGAACGGACGCGGGAACGGAGAAAGTGCTTCAGTTCAGCAACTCGAAACCGTGGGCAGAAAGTGTGAGGATGTTCAAGGGCGGTTATTTGCTTCCCTACAGCCTGCCGGCAACCGGCTTGGAACCCTGTCTACTATACAAGGGACCGTTTGCCATCACGCGGCAACCGGTGGCGACTGGCATGGTTGCGTTAAACACAGACGTGCATTATACGATTGCCGTTCCTGAATGGGCGCGTCCCGTGACACAATATCAATGGATGCTAAACGGAACTCCCATCTCCGGGGCGCAGGGGTCCAGCCTGGATATTCTGTCCGTGCAATACACCGATCAGGGGAACTACACGTGTCGTGTGACATATAACGACGGAAGCGGAGACGTTGCACTTGTATCGAATCCGGTTTTTCTGCAGGTTGTGGCGCGGGTGCCCGCCCTGAGCATTCCACTGATGCTCCTTCTTTCGGTCCTCTTGTGCATGGTGGCCGGAGCAGCTTTGGTCGTCGGAAAGTCATGTAGGGGGTAACACTTTGGCCGATTGGCGCGGCGACGGAACGGTACACTTTCTCCCGGACCTGCACGCCGACGAGGCAACTTACGTATTGAACGAGTAAGAGTGGCGGGGGCAGGCGGTCGAAAAAATGTGGAGTGCGGTGGCAACAACACCGCTTGCCCTGGGCACGCCAATCTCCGATTAGAAGAGCCAATCAGAGATTGGCGTGCCCAGGAAGGGCGTTGCCGTTGCCGGTTGACGCTAAACCCGGCCAGAGCCAAAGCGGCGTCGTTGCCGCCGCAGTCCAAAATTGTCGGCGCCACAGCAAGAGACGCAGCGGCTTCCCCAGTCAGCGGGGGGAATAGTACGGATTGCTCGGGGCGACGGGGTGTGGAATAATATCCGGAAGAGGTCGTCTATTAACGACGGCGGCAAACGCCGATTGGAGGTTTCACAGTGAAAATCAGGATTTGCTGCATGTGCATCCTGCTGCTGGCGGCGGGATTGTGTGTTACGGGCTGGTGCGCGCCCCAGGGGGAGGCACGGCGCGTTTCCGTGATAAGCCTGCCTTTGAAGAACGCCCCGGACGGCCTGTCCACTTCGATGGGCACGCTCCAGTACGGCGATGCGCTCACCGTGACCAGCGCCGTGTTTGCCGACGCTTCTGCCCCGGTGCAGAATGCCGGCGGCAAGGGGGCCAAGTCCGGAAAGGCTCCGGCGGTGAACAGCCCGCGCTGGCTCCGGGTGACCACGGCCAAGGGCGAGGGCTATGTGCCCGAAG
>CALDSM010000538.1 GCA_937923585.1 uncultured bacterium | reverse complement strand
GTCTTGACAGAAACACTCGTTGCCCACCCCCGGGCCCACGATTTCCGACAGGCCGTAGATGTCATACGCCTTGATGCCCGAACCCGCCTCGATGCGCTTGCGCATCTCCTCCGTCCACGGTTCCGCGCCGAACACGCCCGCCTTCAGCGGCAGGTCGTGCAGGTCAATGCCCATCTCCCCCGCGCGCTCGATGATGCGCAGGAAATAGCTCGGCGTGCAGCAGATGGCCGTCGTGCCGAAGTCCTTCATCAGCATGATCTGCCGATCCGTGTTGCCGCCGGAAATCGGGATTACCGTCGCGCCCAGCGCCTCGGCTCCGTAGTGCGCGCCCAGCCCGCCGGTGAAGAGACCGTATCCGTAGGCGTTTTGGATGATGTCGCCCCTGCCCAGACCGCATGCCGCAAAGCAGCGGACCATGGCACTGGACCACACATCAATATCCTCCTTGGTGTAGGCCACCACAATCGGCTTGCCCGTCGTGCCGCTGGAGGCATGCAGCCGCACCACCTCGCTCATCGGGCTGGCGAAAAGACCGAAAGGATAGGTGTCGCGCAGGTCCGTCTTCACCGTGAAGGGCAGTTTCGCGATGTCCGAAAGATTCTCCAGTACGGCGGGCGTCAGCCCTTTCTCGTCCATCCGCTTGCGAAACAGCGCCACATGGTCGTAAGCCCGCTGAACAATTGCCCTTAGCCGGTGGAGTTGCAGTTGCCGCAGTTGTTCGAGCGGCAGATAGTCCGGCGCGCTGACAGGATGAAACGCGCACCCGGCGTCATGCCAGAATTCGGTCATTTCCGTCCCTTTCAGAAACGTGCGGTCCTTGTCTCCCAAAGAGTTACACACTCCCGGCGAGCGATTCGACCACCCTGGACCCAGTGAACACATCTCAGTATAAACAATTAGGAAGCGTCTGGCAAATTCCACGATTCTGCGATTTGTTGGAAAAAGTAAAGGGCTTGGCGATAGAACCCCGCTTCATTTGCGCGCCCTATCCGCACAGAGTAAAATGCTTGTGCTTTGACCAACAAAGGAGTCTTTCCATGTCATTTCTCGCCTCCCGCATGAATAGAATAGACGCCAGCGGCATCCGTAAGATATTTGCCTTGGCCGCGCAGATGAAGAACCCCATCAACCTGAGCATCGGCCAGCCCGATTATGATGTTGACGAAATCTGCAAGGAGGAGGCCATCACCCAGATTCGGGCCGGATTCAATTCCTACACCCAAACCTGGGGCATCGAGCCGTTGCGCGAGGCGGTCTCCGAATACTATCAGTCCAAGTTCGGGTTTCCCCTGAAGAACGTCATGATCACCTCCGGCGTGTCCGGCGGCCTGTATCTGGCGCTGCTGGCGACCGTGAATCCGGGCGACGAGGTCATCTGCGCCGACCCCTATTTCGTGATGTACAAGCATCTGGCCACGCTGCTCGGCGGCGTTGCCGTGCCGGTGGACACTTATCCGGACTTCAAACTGACCGCGGAACGCATCGAGCGCGCCATCACACCGCGCACCAAGATCCTCATCATCAGCAGTCCGGCAAACCCGACGGGCGTGTGTCTGAGCAGGGCCGAACTCGCCGCCGTGGCAGAACTCGCCCGAAAGCACAACCTGCTCGTCATCAGCGATGACATCTATGCGTCCCTGTCCTATGACGACGCCCCCGCAAGCATCGCCGGCATGTATGAAAACACCATCTGCCTGAACGGCTTCTCCAAGAACGCGGCCATGACCGGCTGGCGCGTCGGCTATGCCGCCGGCCCTGAGGAAATCATTCAGTCCATGAACACGCTCCAGCAGTACACCTTCGTCTGCGCGCCCTCTTTTGCGCAGAAGGCGGCGGTGCTCGCGCTGAAGGCGGACATGACGGAAAAGATAGCCGCATACCGCCGAAAGCGCGACCTGGTCTACGAAGGACTCAACGGCGCGTTCAAGGTGTCCAAGCCCGGCGGCGCATTCTACATCTTCCCCGAGGTGCCCGACGGCGATGGAGATGCGTTCGTGCGCAGGGCCATTGAGAACAACGTCCTGATCATCCCCGGGAGCGTTTTCTCCGAACGCAAGAGCAACTTCCGCATATCCTTCGCGGCCCCCGACGACACCATCCAACGCGGCTGCGAGGTCCTGCGGCGGCTTGCTGAAAGTTCCTGAGAACGCCGCATCACCAACAAGAACCGGAATGCCCGCCATGAATCTGGTTTTGCTGCGCATCGTCAAAACCCTCGGCAGCCTGATCTGCGTCCTTCTTTTCTCCGGGATCTTCATCTATCTCCAGGGCGTCCAGTACACGCTGGCAACACTGACCAATTCCTGGAGCAATCCGTGGTTCAACTCGTCCCGCATTGACCCCGCAGCCAACTGCGGGGCCGCCCCATCCTGTGCCAGCGGCCCCATCCGCGTGCTCACCTACAACGTCCTGTGCCGCGTCTGCACGCAGGTGGATTATCCCCCGGACCACTGGTGGGACAAACGCCTGCCCCATCTTCGTGAAATCATCGCCGGCTACAGCCCCGACATCATCGGATTTCAGGAACTGGGCGGCGACCGGGACATTGCCGAACTCAACCCCGACCCGGCGCTCTATGCGGCGCAATCCTATGATTTCGGCCCCTGGAGCTTTGCGGACGCCGCCCTGCTCTACCGAAAGGACCGCTTCACGGCCGTCACATCGGGACAGTTCTGGCTGAACCCCAAGCCAGACCTTCCCATGGGCTTTGCCTGGGATCCCCTGACCCTGCCCCGTTACGTCAACTGGGTGCATCTCCGCCAAAACTCCAACGGTTTCGAGTTTCTCTACATGAACACCCACTTCGACAACAACGGCCCCAACAAGGAAGCCTCCGCCGTGTTGGTCCACGACACTTTCACCCCGCACGCAGAAAGACTGCCCGTCATCTTCACCGGCGATTTCAACACCTCCTATGACACCACCCGCTACCACAACCTCCAGTTCGGCCTCAACGGGTCGGAGGCGGTATTCGTCAACTCCGCCGATCTCGCCCCGGTGCGCGAGGAGATTCCCGCGATCATCGGTGCAAACGCGGCACATCCGGGCACACCCATCCCCGACCTCACCCACATCATTGACCACATATTCATGGCCGGTCCCTGGGAAAAGAAGGTAAACCGGTGGGTCGTTGACCGCCGCGTCTATCCGCCCCGAAACTGGCCTCCCTCTGACCATCCCGCCGTCTTCGCCGAGGTGGAGTTTCTGCTCCGCTAGTCGTTGCCCGTTCCCTTGTCATTGTCAGTCCCCGCCCTTCTTCCGATTGAATCATGCACCGCGGCCAAAGCAACTTCCAGGCCTGATGACGCAGCAGACCACCCGCAAACCCGTTCTCTCACTCTGTATCTCGCCGTGAAGAATGCTGCATAATAGGAGTGTTGCTGCAATCGGTCACGTCGGTGTGAACGGGGTGGCCGCCCTGCGAAATGTGTGTAGAGACAACAGACAGAGAATTGTGCTAAAGTATCGGCGGTTGAACCGCCGAGACAGGTACCGGAGGCGAATGCATGTACAGATGGTTGTTGGTTTTGTGCTGCGCTATGGGTGTGTCTGGCGGGGTTTTTGCACAGGACGGAGTCATGGCCGACATCATGTCCGGCAAACTGGTAAACCCTTCGGTGGGCGTGTGGGCATGGTATGACGTGAAGGATACGGCTTCAGGCGAACATCTATTCCTGCGGCAGGCGGTGGTCGGCGATGCGAAGGTGGACGGGAAAAACGGCTTTTGGGTCGAGACGGAAGTTGTCCCGCGCATCGGCTATCCCTTCGTCTACAAAATGCTGTTGACGGGCCCCGCGGGTGACCCGAAGAACATACACAAGCTTATCTTTCGGGAAGGCTCCAACGATCCCAAAGAAATGGAGGTAGACCCGTCCGCTGCGCAGCCGGGAAACCTCGGCGCGGCGGAACGAAAAGCCGTGGGCACGGAAAAGATTGAGACCCCGCAGGGCGCGCTGGAGGCGGAGCATGTGGTGGCGGAGCAGGACGGCAAGAAGACGAACCTGTGGACGAGCGACAAGGTGCCTCCGATGGGAATCGTCAAGCTGGTTTCGCCGGATGGCGAACTGGTGCTTCAGCGGTACGGCAAAGGTGGTCCCGACGGCGAAAGCGCGATGGACAAGAAGATTGACGCGCCGCCTCCCCAGGGGGAGACAAAGGTGACGGTGAAGGTGAACGGCGGGCAGCGCGACGTGCCGCAGGATCAGTCCCGGCCGGGTTCGGGCGGCGCCGTCGGCGATGCGCCGGCGAAAGGCAAGACCGCGCCGGACAAGGCAAAGGCGGACGCATCGGCAAAGAAGAAGGACTTCTCAAAGAAGAAGGATGGCCAATAATAGGATTGGGTTCGCAAAGGGCCGATGAACCGGCCGCAGGGAGAAAAGGCGGATGCTTAACCTGGCGCATTTTCTGGACGTGACCGCGGATAAGAAACCGGACACCACGGCCGTAATCCTGGACAGCCTGCGCATGAGCTACCGCGACGTGGCGGGTTTTGCCCGGCGCGTGGCCAATGTGCTGAAGTCCAAGGGCATCGGCAAGGGTGACCGGGTGGCCATGATGGTGCCCAACACGCCGCACTTCCCCATCATCTATTACGGCATCCTGCACACGGGCGCGGTGGTGGTCCCGGTGAACGTGCTGTACCAGGAGGACGAGATACTCCACTACCTGAAGGACTCGGGCGCGAAGGCCTTCTTTGCCTACAAAATGTTCGAGGAAACCGCCCGCAAGGCGTTTGTCAACGCGCCGGACTGCGACCATTTCGTCGTCGTCACCGGAATGGGCGACATGTCGCAGCCCGAGGTCGGCGAGAATTTCATGTCGCTCATGGTCGCCGTGGACGACCAGTTCGACACGGTGCAGACGATGCCGGACGACAGCGCGGTGTTTCTGTACACGTCGGGCACGACGGGCGCGCCGAAAGCCGCCGAACTCACCCACTTCAACATGTTCTTCAACGCCTACTACGCGGCCAACTACATCGTCCGCGCCAAGGACGGGGATGTGGCGCTGACAACCCTGCCGCTGTTCCATTCCTTCGGCCAGACCTGCCTGATGAACGCGAGCGTGCTCGCCGGTACCACCATGACCATGCTCCCCCGCTTTGAGACGGAGAAGGCCATGGAGGTGATCACCCGGGACAAGGTGACCATGATTGCGCTGGTGCCCACGATGTACTTCTTCATCCTGAGCAACGAGAACTGGCAGAAGTACGATTTCAGCACGGTGCGAATGGCGGTGTCGGGCGGCGCGGCGCTGCCGGACGAGGTGCACCACCGGTTCCAGGAGCGCTACGGCATCACCATTCTGGAAGGCTACGGCCTGTCGGAGACAAGCCCCGTGGCATCCTTCACGCAGGAGGGCGAGGAACTGCGGGTCGGCTCCATCGGCAAGCCGATTTGGGGCGTGGACATGCGGATCATGCAGGATGACGGCTCTTTCGCGGCAACCGGCGAGGTGGGTGAAATCGTCATCCGCGGGCACAATGTCATGAAGGGATACCACAACAATCCCCAGGCGACCCGGAGCGCGATTGTGGACGGGTGGTTCCACACCGGCGATGTGGGCCGCTGCGACGGGGACGGCTACTTCTTCATCATTGACCGCAAGAAGGACCTGATTATCCGCGGCGGGATGAACATTTATCCCCGCGAGATTGAGGAGGTGCTGTACCGGCACCCGAAGGTGCGTGAGGCGTCGGTGGTCGGAATCCCGGACCTCGCGCGGGGCGAGGAGGTAAAGGTGTATGTCTCGGCGAAAGAGGGCGAAACGCTCACACCGGAGGAACTGAAGGCGTTTCTGGAGGAGCGGATGGCGCGCTACAAGTGGCCCAAGGAAATCGAAGTCTTGGAGGAGCTGCCCAAGGGTCCGACGGGCAAGATCCTTAAGCGGGAACTGAAACTGAGGGCGACCGGGCAGTCCTGATCACCCGAAAGCGGAGAAATGAATCGGGCGGGAAACCCTTTTCGGGGTTTCCCGCCCGTTGTCTTCAAGGCCGGGATTGTTGCCGTTCCGGCTAATTGACAACCTTGCCCGCGGCTTCCGCGACACCGGCAAAACCGCCGGGCACCGCAACACGCAGTTCACGCCACTCGGCGTTGTTGCCGAGTGTGGCCACAATCTTCTTGCCGCTGGCAGCCACGTCCTTGACCTCGGACGGCAGTGTTTCAAGCTGGGCGGCCGGTATCTTGGAGGGGTCGAGCACGACGAAGCCGTTGGCGGCCGCGGCGAGCAGTTTCGGGTCAACCGTGCTGCCGCCGGCCTTCACGGTGCCGTCCGCGTTAAGCGTGTCAATCGCCTTCTTCAGCGTCGCCTCGTTGGTGCTGACCATGAGCAGCGACCCGGCCAGCGCGATGTACACATTGACGCCTTCGGTCACATTCTCCTTGACATACACATTGGCGCCGTTCTGCTGGTACTTCGGACCGGCCTTGGTGTCTATGCCGGCAAGGCCGAGCAGGCCGAGAATCTGCTCCGGCTTGGCAAGCGTGGCGGCGACCAGGCCGTCGGGGATGTTGTTGCTGCCCACACCGGTAATCGCAACGGCCAACTCGTCGCCAAGCATCTGCGAGGCGAGCATGACGTAGGTGCCGACTTTCGCCAGGGCCGGGCTGGACATCATCAGAAGCCGGGCCTTCTCGATCAGCGCCGCGTTGTTGCGCAGGTCAACCATGACCGGCGCGTCGCCGCCAAACAGGTTGTGCAGTTTCAGCGCGCTGGCCGGCGC